>JAILEY010000029.1 GCA_024687165.1 Treponema sp. | reverse complement strand
AAGCTGTGCACAGGCTTGTTTAATCCCGATTTCGTCAGACAATTTTATTGCCTGTTCTTTGAATTCTTTACTGTACCTCATTTTCATACCCTCTTTATTTTCGGGTATTTTTCGACTGTACTTTTATGATAACCGTTCATTCGGTTTTATTGCCTGCTCACATTCGGCTTCGGGATCTAATGTTTCAGGTAATACTATCTGGAATGATACCGGTAGTAACACAAATAATGCAAGCAGTGTAACAGATGGAATTCGTTTACAAAATGGCGCAACAAAACAAAAAATCCCCAGATTTAGTAAATTGAAGACGGACAAAAAAACGAGGCTCTCGAAATTATGAAAAAGTCGGTTGCTACTATAGTCTCATAAAATATAATTGAGACTTTTGCGATAGTGCCAGTCAAGATCAATTACCTCGTTTAAGAGTGTATTGGTACAATGTAGATAAATAATTAGTAGCATTTAATTGAGCAGGTGTTACATCTCCTACAAGTTCTCCAGAAGTATACACATAAGACTTCCAGTTGGAAGTATTCTCGAATGTAAGTGTTGTCATAGATGTACAATCCTTAAAGGCCCAGCCACCTATCTCTGTTACGCCAGAAGGAATTGTGACACTTGTAAGTCCTGCTCCATCAAAACATTCTGTTCCAATTATTGTAAAATTTGAACCAAATGTAATGGTTGAAAGGTTTCTACACCATTTAAACTGCATGTGAGATGTAAATGCATTATCAACAGTTGCTGTAGTCAATTCTTCACAACCAAAGAATACTGTTCGCTTAATCGTTGTAACGGAAGCAGGAATAGTCAGGCTTGTAATTTTGGAATTCCTAAATGCTCCTGAGCCAATTGTTGTTACAGTATTAGGAATTTCCATTACTGAAAGATTTTTTGTAAGCGCAAATGCGTAATCACCAACCTCTATAACAGTGTCAGGCCATGTATACGAAGTTTTTGTACTTGAAGCCGGGTAATAAATTATCTTATCTTTGTTTTTATTGTATACAACTCCGTTCTCAGAGTACATATAGGATGAACCCGGTGGAACAATAAATTCTTTAGCCCCGGACAAACATTCTCTAACACGCCAGTCTGCTAGGCCAGAAGCGCAATTTGTTACAGGTAAAATAACTTGAGAAAAAGTCTGTTCAACAAGCTTATTATCAGAAGAATCTCCAAAAGTCATATTTCCAAAACTAGTCAAATTTGTTTTTGACAAATCCAAAGTTGAAGATTCACTTATTTTTATAGAGCTTGTATTGACCTCACTATTACATAGTTTTTCCAGGAAGGTCTTCATGTCATTAGCTGTAACAGTTGAATCCATCACAAAGTTATATTTTTGTCCGCTTGTTGGAGTAAAGCTTGAAATGTTTGAACTTGTCATCACTGTTGTCTTTATCAGTTTTCCTGTAGACGTTGAAACACTCCATGTTTGTGAACTACTTTCAGGAATTACGGAAATTGCAGGCGCATATGTGTAGCCGGCAGAGTTAGATATTATCTTCACAGTATCTGCGTAGCTGCTTGGAGTAACCGTAGCCACTGTTCCGTCTGTACAGACCGCAGGAGGAGTAAGGTCTGCTATACTAAAATTATCTCCATACACATCATTCATTCCTTCCCCTGTTGAGGCTCCCACTCCATAAGGTATATATGCTGAATTTTTTAAAGTTACATTTCCTGTTTTATAAATTGCACCTCCGTCATAACCGGCTTTATTGGCTTCAATTACACCTCCAGTCATAGTAAAAGCCTCGTATCCACCAACATAAATGCCACCTCCAAATTGGACAGCTTCATTTCCCTTTATACTTCCATCATCCATTGTCATTGAAGCATAATCTGAAACTCTAACTCCACCCCCAAATTGGACTGTTTTGTTATAGCTTATATTTCCCTTATTCATATAAAGTTTACCGCCAGACATATAAATGCCACCGCCCTGGCTCGATGCATAATTTCCCATAATACCGCCAGTAAAAGCATTTTCACCTGCTGCAGCGACAGGGGTTGTTCCGCTTAATTCTGTATAACCAAGGTAAATACAACTTCCGAGATCATTATATATTCCTCCGGCACGACAATCAGTACCTGTTGCTATATTTCCACCTGCAGTCAGAGCCTTGCTTATATTATAATCAGACGGTATTGAACTTGCGGCATAACCTACAATGGCATTCTTGTACATAAATAAAGTTCCCGCATTATATACACCGCCACCGAGTTTTGCTGTATTTCCAGAAACTAAAACATCGTCCGCAAGTTTTACGGTACAGCCGCTTCCTATATTGATTCCACCGCCGTTGGCAGATGTATATCCGCCGGTAATTTTAATTTTTTTGATTGTAACAGGGGCTGTGTTATTTATTGTGAGAGCTGTTCCACTTCCGCTGGATGGTACTGCAGTAAGATTTCTGTTTATAATATCTTTATTGTTTCCCGTATAACCTGTAAGCGTTATAGATTTTGCAAGTCCTGTCTTAGCTGTTGTATTTTTAGCCGGAATAATCTGTGCATCATCATCTTCATCATCATCGTCTGTTTTGCTTGTAAGGCTTCCGGACAAATAAATTGTGAAATTACCGTTATTACTTGAATCCCAGCACTGCTCAACCGCTTCTCTTATAGAAGCATAAGGTTTTGCTTTAGTTCCAAGACCGCCATTGGCAGATGTTTTTCCAGTTCCGATTCCAGAAGCCTTACCTGTTCCAGCAACGTAAATTTCATAGCTTGTATAAAGCTTTACTTTATCGCTGTCATTAGTGTCTTTTATTGTAAGCCAGTCAGTTTCACTACCCTTAAACTTATCAGCATAGTCTTTTGCTAAAGTTCCAGTCAAAACCTGAGCGCCTCTTTTCCATGTAGAAGGAGTTATTGCCGCTGTGTAAGTGGCAGCTGATCCTGTAGCAGCTCCGTTTGATTTTGGAGAAAGAGCGCCTGTAACCTCAATATATTTATTTGACGAAGCAAGATAGACATCATTTGAATTAACAGAATTTACAGGAGTAATATAAGTATAACCACTTACTTTAAAGTTACCCCCCTGGTAAACTGCCCCGCCCGATTCTGTTGCAGTATTAGACGATATAAGACCGCCACTGATTTCAGCTGTTGCATAATGAGCAACAAAAATAGCACCTCCATTTTTTGCGGTATTACTTGAAATTGTTCCGCTGTTCATAGTAAGCGAAGCCGATGCTCCTGCAAGGTAAATTGCACCGCCGTCGTTTGATGCGCTGTTTACATACGAAGTAGCTCCTATTGTACAGCCTGTAAGATTTACTGTTCCGGCACCAACATAAACGGCACCGCCATAAACGGCACTATTCTTTTGGAAAATACATTTATTAAAATTAATTGTTCCATGAGAACTATTTAAATAAAATGCCCCACCCTGTCCGTCATCAGTTACATCTACATCATCAACTGTATTTGTTCCGCCTTCAAATGTAACGCTATTTATATTCCATTCACCGTAAGATGAATTATATTTTACAAGAGGAAACAGGTCAGTTGTAGCTGCAGTAGAACTTCTGCACAATTTTATTGTTCCGCTAGAATATGCAGGCTTTATTGTGTAAGTACCACTAGTAACAGAAGGAAATTCAATTCCTTTTTTAAGATTCCATGTAACAGAGCCTCCAGAAGATGTACTCTTTCCGAAAACAAGCTGTGCTCCGTCACCAAAACTTACAATTGAAGAAATTAAACCATTTAAAACATCATCATGAGTTGATGAATCAGAAGGAGCAGTAAGAAGGCGGATGATCTTTGCCTTTTTATAGAACAGGCTTGCATTGTCAAAATCAGAAGTCAATGCCTGGTCAGCGCCAACCTCCGTGCCGCCAAGCTTAAGAACGCCGTCCGCATGCTCAAGCTTTATTCCGTATTCCGTGCCTTTTACTGCGGAAGAATTTTTCAGATCAACAGTACATGCCTTATCCGCAACAAGTCCGTTCTGCCAGCCGGAAACTTCAACTTTATCAAGCACAAGTCTGCTGTTTTCCCCGACAGAAATTCCTGTAGTTGCCGTTCCTGAACTCTTTGAAAATGCAATACCCTTTGATTGTCCTGATATGGTAACTTCAACACCATCTTTAATTTCTATGTTTGTAGGAAGCGTAATTTTTGAAGAGCTTAAGCTTTCAATGGTTATGTTTTTGTCAATTGTAAGTGTTGACGATTCAGCATCCCCCGGCTGACTCAGAATATAAACTGTTCCGTCTCCCTGACATCTTGCAAGTGCCTGGGCAACTGTTTTAAGCGGCTTAAATCTTGAACCGCCGTATGTGTCGTTTCCATCAGAAGAAACATAATTTGTATTGTTCTGAAGCTGTTCCAGGTCAACAGTCTTCTCAGTTCCGTCTATGCCAAGCCAGCATTCAGTTGTTGTTCTTGCAAAAACCGTAATTGAGTCTGAATAAATCAAGGCTGCCTTTTTAATCTGTTCATTCAGATCCGATAAGTATTCACTTACAGAATCCTTAAAAAAATAAAACACAACGTGGTCGCTGAAAGGAGCTGTAGAAAGAACAAAAATTTCACCTGCATCTGTAACTTCAGCCTTAATATATTTAGAAGCATCACTTCCGGCAGAATCAGGAACAATGATGCAGGATTTTATGCCGGTGCCTCCGACTGTTACGGGAAGCTTTATGGTACCACCTACTTCTGTACCTGCAAAAGCAAGATTAATTGTATGATTAAATACGCGGGTATTTGCCTTAAGGTTAAAGTCCTGAGTGCCTGTCATACAAGGGTCAAGGGCTGAATCATCTGAAGTTGATTTTTGCAATACAGTATTACCGTCTGAATCTGTGTTGATCTGGTCTGCAGTCGGACAGTACATGTCTAATTTTGCTACAGATGCGCCTGTCCAGTCGGGAGCGGGAATCGTAAAGGAAAGTGTCGTCTGATATTTTGAATAAACGACGCAATTAGTTTCATCACCTGACTTATAAATCTTCAGGCGGTAGTAGACTCCGTCTGCAAATGCCTGCGGGAGTGCCATGCGCGAAAAATCATTTTTTGTGTCCACCTTAAATTCAATATAGCCGTCCGGCAGAGAACTTTCTTCTTTTTCGTCACAGGAAGGAGTGAGCATATTGCTGCATGAAAGCGCAAGAAGACTGAGGACAAAAACAAAACTTTTCTTTACAAATCCTTTCATTCTACACTCCTACTCAAACTTAAGCTTAGGGTAATCTTCATGATAAGGATCCGCTTCCCATTCAAGGAGGTCTATATTCTCACCGTTGAAGCTGTATTTCTTTGACTTGCCGTTAACATAGTTATTCATTACTTTAAGCAGATTACCTGTATATTGAAGTGTCTGAGCACGTTCTGAGTTCTGTTCATTACCGGCAACAATGTCAGAAGAAGCACTTGCAAAAGTTCCGCATGAATAAATGAATGTTTCACTATTCTTGCTTGAAAAATCAATATGACAATCAGAATCACCAGGTACACAACCATAACTCCAGAAGAAGCTGGCTTCAGAATTTTTAAATGCGTAAGAATTATATGCTTTACCTTTGCTACTACATGATTTTTTTACACAACCTTCTCTCCAATAACAGTTGTAACCGGTTCCGTTAGAATTCTGTTCGCCGACAATAGCTCCCGGCAGTGAATTCGGGCAGTATGAAAGAGCACTATTTATAGTTCCTTCTATTGTTCCATAATTAAAACAGTTTTCTATTCTACCACCACTGTTAGAACCACAGATTCCGCCAAGTATTCCATTTACCATTGCCCATCCGATTGAATCACTATTCTTAATGTTTCCAAAGTTTGCACAGTTAATAATTTTTCCCCTGTTAGTTACAACAATTCCGCCAGTATTACGACATACATTTATATTACTGTTAAGATAATTAACACAGTTTATTATAAGGCCTTCATTTGTAAGTGCTATGCCAGCAAGATATCCACCATTTAATGAGCCATAATTATATGTTCCGTCAACAACAACATTCTTAATTACACCTTTCGGACCTACATAATCTGCAACTGCAGCTTTTTTAATATCTCCGCTTGACCTTGTTTTCTTTATTGTAATTGTGTGTCCGTTTCCATCAAAAATTCCGTTAAATTTATGATCACCGTCATATCCAAGAAGCGGTGTACTATCATCTACAGTAAAGTTACCTGCAAGCTCAAGTGTAATACCAGAAGTATCAGACATATTATTAATAAGATTTACAACTGTTGCATACGTACCAGAATCTGCTATTTTTGCTTCCGGAGAAAGCTCCTGTCTGTCAGTGTAAACAAGCCCTGAAACACGGATTGAAAGTTCAACAAAAACCTTTTCATCTTCAATCTCAGGTATTCCGTCATCAAGTGTTCCGTCTTCTTTAATAGTATATTTATCCAGTTTTGTCTTTGTAATTTCAGGGTATCCATTTGTTGCAGATTCTTCTTCAAGAATATCACTTCTGAGTTTAAGTTTTATGGATGAACTTTGAGGAGTAATTACATTACCAAGTCCATCAGTTGCATAGAATTTAAGAAGAAGTCCAGGCATATAGAACTGATGGAAATTAACCTCATCAGGAATTGAAGTTTTTACATATGCACTTGTACCGGCAGAAAGAATGCCGCACTTGTAAATATCTGAATAAACAACATAATATTCAAGATCAGGTTTATCACTATTACGGGCAACTTCAAGTTTCGTATTACAGAACTCACTGTTAAGTTCTTCATCATCACTTGCTTTTAAAAGCTTAACTGCAGCTGCAACAGGATCTTCAGGATATTCAAAAGGTTTAATGCATGCAACCTTAGAAGCAGTACACAAACCGCTTACACGAAGCATTGAATTTTTACAAAGATAAATCTCATCACTCAATGCAAAATATGAATCTTCACTTATAACAAGAATTGCATCCTTATTTCCAACATAAGCACCGCTTCCAGAAGAAGCAGTATTTGATTTTACTACAGATTTTCCAGTAAGTGCTACAAACGAATGCTCACTTGAAAGATACAAAGCGCCACCATTTATTCCACTGTTACCGCTAAGTTCTACATTATTCAAAGTGAGGTTTGCAACTTCTACATTAAATGCACCGCCGTTAGAGCTGCCTGTAAATCCACTGATACAGATATTTTCAATGTTAATATCTGAAGACTCTTTAAGGCTCATGAAGTTAGAGCCTGAAGCAGAAGGAGTAATCGTGTGAACTTCATCATTTCCATCAGAATTCTGAGAAAGCAGTGTAAGGTTGTAGCCGCTAAGACTTATTCCGCCGTCTTCAACGTCAGACAAAAGTACAATCGTATTTTCAGAATTTGTCTTGTCCGCAAAAACTTCTTTATCAATGGCGGTCTTGATCTTATTAACAGGCTTGTTCTTTGTACCCCATCCGTTTTCACTTCCGGCGGCATCAACATAAAGCTTAGTACACAAAGGCTTTACATGGAACCAGGTGTAATCACTGCTTACATATGCAGGGTTTCTTGCATATGCCCTGATCTTGCATTCTACAGGAGGAACAGGGATTTCTTTGCTTGAAGAAACAGAACCTTCTCCAAGAAGTGTGTCAAACGAAGTTCCGCCGTAAATCTTATAATCAACAGTACAAGAAGAAACAGAAAGACCTGTAGTAGATTGAGTCGGAAGAATAAGCTTAACGTAACCTGCCCCGTCATCATTCTGTATGATTTCTGTTGAAGCTGTGTCATTAAGAGAAACACTTTCATTATCAGCATAACTTAAAGCCGTTGCAGTCGGAGCATTAAGCTTTTGTGAGTAAACAGAAGTTGATGCAGTCGCAGAAAGACCGCACTCGTCTGTAAGAGTAATTTTGTAAGAAATATTGTTTGTTATAGGAACAAGATTGTCGCCTGTAAAAATATAAACAGGATTATCGCCCGCTGTAAAGTCAAGCTGGGCTGCCCCTACATCAGTATTTGCTGTAATTTCACCGGCGGTAACTGAAGTTTTTACGTCTGTAAGAGGTGTGAGCAATTCTTCATCAGCATAAACAGAAACATTTCCTGAAGCTGGTTTAAGGAAGATTTTTCTGTTTTTTACGGAACCGTTTGATTCAACTGTAAGAGTTTTTATATCGCGGTGAATGCCACTTACATCAGAATGGTCCGGCAGATTAAAACACAGAACGTATTTTTTAGGTTCTTCAGAAGTTACAAGAACAACGGCACTCTGAGGAGCTGGAGGCACTGAATTGATTTTAAGGTTAAAGGAATAGTCTGCAAAACGGCGCATCGATTTTTTTTCAACAAGAGTAACTGTCGGAGAGAAAATTCCACCGCACTCAAGTGAAGTTAAAAAATCTTCTTTTAAAGTGATTTTTGCAATTGATTTGTCCGGTGTCTGAGCAACGCTGAATGTTGTATTTCCTGCTTCACCTGAGGCAGAGGTTATTCCAAGAAGCAGAGTATACATCTGCGGGTTTCTGAAGTAAAGCAGAATCTCTTTGTCCTGCCCCGAAGAAAGACAGTCCACACCGTATTTGTCAACGGCAACGGTTTCAGTGTACTCGTGCTTCATGACTGCAGCAGTTTCTGTATATTCTACAAAAAATGCTTTTACAGGCTCATGGAAAAAATCGCAGCCTGTAAACAAGAATAAGAGAAAGCTTAAAATACCAGAAAAATAATACTTTTTAATTTTAAACACCGCCCCTAAAAAGCAAGTGTAACAGAATTATAAGTATTTGTTAAGTCCAAAAACTCTAATGAAGCGGATTCCGACAAGTTCGGAATGACACTGAAGTTATTTTACCATTTATGTTACGTTTCGAAAAAGGAAAATGTTGAAAAAAATTGATTTTAATAGAAAATATTTTTTCTTGAAAAATTCATGACATATGGTAAGATAAAAATAGAAAAAAATGGAGGAAAAGAAAAAATGAAAACAGTAAAATGGATGACTACATTTATGGTAGCCAGTGTATTCACAATGCTCTCTTGCAGCAATTCTGCGGGGGGGGGGGACTAACAATCCTTCAAACAATAATGAAACTGTAATAATCTCTCGTTTCATTAGCGTACAAGGAACTACAGTAAACAGTGCTGTTACTGGTTCCGACGTCTTTATAAGTGGCAGAAGCATAACAATACCAAACCTTTTAGTCTGTGAGAACGAAGTAACACAGGCTGAATTTGAAACAGTAATGGGAGTAAACCCTAGTGGAGTGTCTATTTCAGCTAATAAGCCAGTAAATTCTGTAAACTGGTATATGGCAATTGCATACTGCAATAAAAAGAGTATCGCAGAAGGTTTAACTCCATGCTACGAAATAAGTGGCATAAACTTTTCAGATTTAGAATTTGAAGATATTCCGACAATTGATTTTATGAATATTTCAGAAATAAGTGATCCGACATGGGATTCAATAACCTGTAACTGGAATGCCAACGGTTACCGACTTCCTACAGAAGCTGAATGGGAATACTGTGCTCGTGGCGGAAACCTAACTGGACCTCAGACAACATATAGCGGAAGTAATTCTATAGGAAATGTTGCGTGGCATGGAGAAGCACATGAGGTAAAGAAAAAGGCAGCAAACGCACTCGGACTTTATGATATGAGCGGTAATGCAAGTGAATGGTGCTGGGACTGGTATGGTGATATATCATCAAATACTTCCGATAAAGGGACATCATCTGGTACTCGACGCATAAAACGAGGTGGTAGTTGTGGCTACGATATTGAAACCTGTTCAGTAACTTACAGGGATTTTGATTTTCCGCATTATCATGATCTTGGTGCCGGCTTCCGTGTAGTTCGTAAAGCTGACTAACGTTACCTAAATAAAAAAACACTTTTGCATATGCAGAAGTGTTTTTTTATGCCTTACAAGAAAGAGACCACACAAAACAATAACTTCCCTTCCTCGACAGATATGTTTCAACGTTTTTTATATTAAATTAGGCTTACACGGACTCGACGGCAAGTGCTTCAAGAACTTTATCTAATGGAGCGTTCATATCTCTGGCTGCATCTTTCGGTTTTGCATTATATTTTTTTACAATAGTAACCGCGGCTTCAACAGCTTTCTGCTGTGCACCTTCCTCACGGGCTTCTTCGGCTTTTACCTGCATGTCCAGATCGTAATCGTATTCTCCAATGAACATATTTATAACCTCCGTGCCCTTACGGGTAAGATAATCTGAAAGTATATTTTTGGAAATTGCCTCACGGATTGCGTTTTCATAACAGCGATGCGTTTCTTCACTCGTCGGCTGTTCCATTATTTCTGTCTGATATTTAAAGACAATATCCATGAACTCACAGTACTGCTTCAGAATATCACACTTCTGAACAACCGGCAAGTTTTCGCCTTTTTTGCCCCGGATATTTTTAAAAAGAACTTTTACTTCGCACATCGGATCATTCTGTTCTTCCTTAAATGCATCCGATAGCTTCATGACACATTCAATTTCAGCGTACTTTTTACCATTGTAAAAAACATAAAATTCAGGTGCTGGAATTTTATAAAGATTTTCCTTATATCGTGCTTTTGCAGGAACAATTCCATAAAGAAGATGAACGTAATATTCAAGGCACCTAAGCGGCATGTTTTTATTCGGTGTACTCTGATGCTCAATAAGTACGATTAATTTTCCACCAACCAACATACTAACATCGTTGTAAAAGCTCTTAATTATCGCCTGTGGAATCTTCTTCTGCTCAATTTCAATCTCTTCTAGCTTAAGATTCGTGTCGTGAATTGCATTGTAAAGTGCAAGAAAATTTTTCTTTCCGTCTTTCTCGTCATCTCCGAATAAGTCCGCGAATACTCCTGATCTAATTTCTCGATTTTGTTTCATAAAATTCTTTCTCCTTTTTAAGTGATATAAAAAAATAATAAATATCTCTCCATATATATATTTGCGAGAAAAATTCAAAATATGACAATTCAAATAGAAAAAATTGATTTTTTTTTATTTTTTGAGGCTTTACACGATTTGTAGAATTACAGCTGACATTTTGTGTAGTGACAGCTGACGTTTTGTGTAGTGACAGCTGACGTTTCGTTTAGTGACAGCTGACGTTTTGTGTAGTGACAGCTGACGTTTCGTAAACAGTACTGCTGACGTTTTGTGGAGTGTCGGCTTACGTTTCGTAAACAGTACTGCTGACGTTTTGTGGAGTGTCGGCTTACGTTTCGTGGCATGTCAGCTTACGTTTCGTGGCATGTCAGCTTACAATTCGTAGCGTGTAAGCTGATGAATTTTTGCTTTTTTTTACATTTATATTACGAATTTGGGTTATTTATATAATATGTATAAGTTTTTACTACATCACCTTCTGAAGTTTTTACTGTAATTGTAACAGTTGTATTTCCCTTTGGAAGTCCATTCCATGCAGACAATATACCGTCATCACCGACTGTAACAGTCCATTCCCCCTCCGAAGTTTCTACAGGGTTAACAGTTATATGCTTAGTTGGCTGATTTTCAGATACTGCAGAACCTGTAACCTCGTAGGTAGAATCTTCAGTAATCAAAGTGAATGATGTTTCCCAATCAGTATCAGGAAGCTCTGTCGGCTCTTCCGGGTTTGTAGAAAGCGAAGTTCCGCCTGCAAGCTGTGGAGCCTGTGCAAGATATCTATCGGCTGTACTGTAATAATTATAAGTATAAGTCTTTGAAACTCCACTAAGCGATGTAATTTTTACATTTATAGTAGTATTTCCAAGAGGAATTGCATCATCAGCAGTTGCATCAGAATTACCGAGTTTAATTGTGTATTCCTTATAATCAGAATCATGTTCAACTTCTAACTTAGCTGGATTTCCGTCATTAAGGGAAACTTCAACACTCTGGTAAGGTTTTGCTTCAAATGTAAATTCTTTATAAGAATCATTACCTTCAGCCGGAATTACAGGAGCCGTACTTATATCATTATTAATATATGTAGAATTCTGCATGACGCTTGCTATTGTAGTCTCTGCAGATTTTGTTGTGCCGTTGTTTGCGGTAACTGTCATCTTTATGTCTTTTGTGCCAGGGAGTGCGTTTTCACCAGCTTGAGTCTTTCCAACTTGTACAGTCCATATTCTTGAACCTTCAACATGTTCAGGAGTTCTGCAAAGGTTCGGATATTCTCCTGCAACCAATGTGCCGTTTGTGTCTGTAGCATAGAATTCTGGGACCTGCCAGCTGTTCTTCATTTTTACTTTAAGTTCAACAAAAGGAGCGTCCGGAATGATGTAATAAGTTTTGCCTGAATTTTCTGCAGTTGCTGTTCCTGTTGCACCAATTACACCGGTACCATCAGTAGAAGAGAAATCTTCGTAAGTTGTAACATTATTTGGTGTGTTTGTTACGTGTACAGTTTTTTTGTCTTCATCTGTGTCACAAACATCATCGCCGTCTGCATCAAGATAGAAGAAAACATCAATTTTTCCAGGAGGAAGCATGTATTCGTTTCTGTCATCATAAGTGATTGTTTCGTGAGTTTCACCTTTATATCCCATGATATAAAATTCACCGTTAGACTTTTTTTCAACGCTCAATGGAATGTTTTTTGCATTTCCACTAGCATCTTCTTTCCATTCTGCACTTACCTTTATTTTTTCATCATTAGCTTTGTTTACGGCAAATACGGAAATCATCGTGTATTTTTTGTAATTTGAATCAGAAAGAGCAACATCATCAGCGTCATCAGTATTAAGGTGCCATGAATTACTCGTTGAATCCCATTCGGCATTTTGTGTAATTTTTACTTCGGTTGAACCTTCATTATAGAACTTATATGCAAGAAGCTGCTTATTACCCTCACCCGGCGTACGGATTGCAACACGGTGGTATGCAATATCAGATCTAAGCTCAGTGTCCGTTGAAGTTTCATAATGAGCATAAGGGTGAGTTTTTATTCTGATGTTTTCAATGCGAACATCTTCTTCAACATCCGTAACATCATGTAATCTAATCGTGAAGTTTTCAGGAACATTATCTGTTCTTAATCCATAATAACTTCCACCATAAGTTAACTCACCAGGCAAAGCTAAATAATTTTCACTTTCATTACAAAGACTTATATATGCATATTCATTATCTGGTTTACATTCAAAGATGAAATTACCGGTTTGAGAAGCTGATGAATTACTATCTGTTCTAAAATAAATTTCTCTATCCGCTCTTGCATATAATTCAAAATAATCACCATCATTTTGAACACCAGAAAGAGTCGTTCCCGGTGTATCGTGTCCTGAAAATTCAATATCTGAATACTTTGCTACATCAGTTTTCAAACCACGTAAATATTTTCCTTCTTCAACAGTTGAACCATTAGCATAAACACCGGAGAAAATATGAAGAATCTCTGAAGGGTCACTAAAACTCTGATTCATCAATTTTGTATCACCAACCTTATGCTTCTTAAAGTTAATCTGCTTAGTGATTGTAAATCCGTCTGTTGTGTCTTCGTATGTAATTGCAAGAGTTGAAATACCCTGACTGAGCACAATACTTTTTCCAACAGGATCTGAAATTTGAATTTTTATCAAGTCGGGATTTGTTTCATAATCAGTTAAAGGTTTTATATGCTCTTCATCTTCTCCTCTGTTTGGATAATAAACAGCTTCCTTAAGTCTAATATAATCAGGAAGTTCACCAAGAAGAGCCTGTGTAATTGTGTATTTGTTGTAGTCAGAATCAGGAGAAAATTCCGCAGTAGTCAAAACTCTGTCTTCATTTGATCCGTCATTTTTCTTTGTCAGATCAATCCAAACAACTTCTGTAAAATCACTTGAAACAGGCTTGTTGATTTTAAATGTGTATGTAGTGTTGTACATCGGGTCATCAGCATAAACTACAGCTTTTACGATACAGGTGCCGTAGGGAATCTTTGTTAAAAAATCTCTGTCTGTTCCAGAATAATCAAGTTCTTTTTCAGTTTGATTTGCTTCGTCTATTGTATCAGTTGTTCCGTTAAGATGAGCTATTGCAGTCTGTGTGATGTACCATTTAATAGTTGCATTTTTATCATCAGGGAAGCATTTAAAATTTACAGGGTTATCCGCAATTCCAAGATTAACTTTTGAATCTGCTGTTGGATTTGGGAAATCTACTGTATCCTCACCGATTATATAATCGTTTCTTGTATCATCAAAATCAATGAGGTTGTAGTTCGGAAGCGTATTTTTAATGATTACAAAGCCTTTGTCTGTTACAGTGTTATAAAGTTCACCGCTGATAACACCAGAGTCCGGATAAACTATTGTATCCGCAGAAGAAGAATAAGTAACTTCATCTCTTCCCGTCTTCTGGCTGCCGTCGTCATTTGTAAAATCAGAGAAAAAATTTGAACAGGAAACAAATGCAAATACTGCTGAGAAAACTATAAATGTCTTAAAAAGATTTCTAATCATATTTACCTCCTGTTTAATCTCAAATATCTCTAGTTTTCTATTATAAAGTATTTGAAAATTACCTCCTGTAATTTTCAAAACCCGAGTTTCACTTCGTAAAACTCGCACGCTCTATCCGTATAATCTTCGGACGCAACGTCCTGTTGCTCCTGTTTATCTCCATTTCCTCTAGTTTTCTATTATAAACTCTATTCTTATATTCTTCCACCAGTTTTGTCTGTCGGTGTATGGGGCTATCGGGTCACTGCCGCCTTTGCCAACAGGAATCATTCTCTGTGGATCAATTCCTCGTTTTGAAAGTTCTTTTAAAATTACATCAGCTCTTTTCTGTGTAAGCGGAATAAGCTGCATTGTGTTTTCTTCCGCAGTTCCAGAATAATTATTTGCATATGCGTTGATGTATACCCGCTTGTAATTTACACAGTCAATCTGTTCTGCAATAAAGTCCAGTGTGTTTTTATTCTGCTTTTTCTTTGCTTCAGAAACTCTGTCAAAGGTTGAGTCATCATTGTCAAAATAAAGTTCATTTACTGTGAGCTTCCAGTTTGTTGTTGAACCGTTTGCAGACTGAACTATAAGACCTGTCTTGAAGTTCTGCTCGCTTACAAGCATGTCATAACCCAGGATGCTTTCAGGATTATTGAGGGAAACTTCTATTTTTACGCTGTAAGTTTCAAAGGCATAAAGATTTTCGTTGTTGAATGTTGTGCCGTCCCAGGTGATTTTCTTTGGAAGAACGCCTTTTCCTGTCCAGGTTGAAACTGCAACATTTTTCTTGTCACATACGCTGATTTTCCATTCGTCAAATTCCTGAGATGCATTTACATAAAGCGGATAGATTCCAATTTCATCATTTACGCCGTCACCGTCTGGAGTGAAGCCTTCAGGGAGGTCAACAAAGATCCTGAGTTTTTCTCCACCAAGGCGGAAGTTTGATGTGTTTGCTTTAGGAACCTTGTGCTTAATCTTAACTTTAGGGCGGACTTTTCTGCTTGCAAACGGATAAGTGCGGATTCCGACATAAGCTGCAGGGTACATGTAAAAGCCGCCGTTCATTCCGTTGTCGCGGAACATGCTGTATTCACCGCCTATATATGGAATAAAAAAATCGTTCCCAAAATTAAAGGCAAGTTCAAAAGAGCCGCGGAGGAAGAAGGCATGTGGTGCATCAAGGGAAAAATCTACTGTTTTAAGGATGCCGTCGTCTCTTGCGCGGAAAGAGGTGTAATATTCACCATTTAAAAATACAATACCGGTTGAAATTCCCGGAACAACATTCAGCCAGGAAGGAAGAAATTTAATTGTGTTTTTTGAAATGATTCTGTCTATTTTTAATGAAAGTGCATTTACGCTGAGTTTTTTAAGAAGATCCAGGTCACCGCGGGAACAGTCATTCCAGAATTCTTTTGTTGCTTCAAGCCCTATTTTCCAGCCGCCCCAGTTGTAGCCGATTCCAAAGTCCGCACCATAACCGCTTTCTGCAACCTGATACTTGCCTGTTGCATTATATATAGAAGGAAATATCAAAGATCCTTTTGCTTCTGCGTAAAAATTCCTTTTGGAAAAAGATTCACCTTTCGGCAGAAATTTTCCGTTATCTGCTTCTGAAAATGCAGAAATCACTGAGGAAACAAGCAATGTTAAAAGCAAAAAGACTCTCTTCATTATTAAAAAGATGCAGTTCTCCGTTCTGTTTATCGGCAGATTAACAGATGCACCTTAAAAAAAAGGGCTGACCTTGATTTTTTCAAAGACAGCCCTGTTGCCAAATATTTCTAAGTTTTAATAAAAATATATTCAGAAATTAACTCTCAGCGGGAACCCAGTCCGAAAAAAGGCTGACTACCTTCGGTAGTGCAGATTTTTTTTCGTACTGGAACCACCGCTTACGTTAATTTCTGAATTTCTTCTAAAAACTTAACATTATTCCATTATGTTAAAAATGATTAGCCAACTTCTCAAGTTTATGAATAAAAAAAATTGGCGCGAAGGAGTATTGAGCGGGACGAAAACATTCTGTTTGTTGTTGTCGCAAAGCGACAAACTAAATAGTTCCTTTACAACAAACAGCATGTAGATGCGATAGCATCGGTTTCGTTCTGCGCAAGACGACTGGGAGCCAATTTTTTTTAGCTAATTAGCAGTCACAAATTGGTACGAATGTTTCAGCTTTAAGAGATGCGCCACCGATGAGGCCACCGTCGATGTCTGGCTGAGCAAGGAGTTCTGGAGCGTTTGATGCTTTCATTGATCCGCCGTACTGGATGATTACTTCATCAGCAACCTTCTGATCATAAAGCTTTGCAATGTAGTTGCGGATAAACTTGTGGATTGCCTGAGCATCTTCTGGAGTAGCTGTTTTACCAGTTCCGATTGCCCAAACAGGTTCGTAAGCGATTGTTACATTCTTCATCTGTTCTGCTGTAACGCCTGCAAGACCTGCTGAAAGCTGGAATGCACAAACCTGTTCTGCTTCTCCTGCTTCACGTTCTGCAAGAAGTTCACCAATACAAAGGTCTACTTCAAGTCCTGAAGCAAGAGCCTTGCGAACTTTCTTGTTGATAAGTTCATCAGATTCACCGATTTCGTGGCGGCGTTCTGAGTGTCCGAGGATTACGCACTGGCATCCGATATCCTTGAGCATTGCGCATGAAACTTCACCTGTGTGAGCACCGTTGTCTGTAGCTGCACAGTCCTGAGCTGCAAGGATGATGTTTGATCCCTTTACAACCTGAGCAACTGCATCAAGGTATACAAATGGAACACCAATCATGAACTTGTTCTTTTTGTCTTTAAGCTGAGCAACCAAATCTTTTGCCAAAGCAACTGCTTCAGCCTTTGAAGTGTTCATCTTCCAGTTACCGGCGATATAATGTGTACGTGCCATATAAAAAACCTCTTTAATATGAATGATTTGAATAATTTTATAATAAAAATGAGTATATTTCAATAAAACAAACTCTAATAAACTCTAATAACACACTCTGATTTGCGGATGCAAGAATATATAAAATGCAGTTGCTACCAGAAAAGACACGGCTGTTTCGCACGGTGCAAGGTAATAGGAATTCGACTGCGGACACTTCGCGTCCTTGCGAACCTTGCAAGCGCTCCACAGCCGTTCTGCTTTTCTTCCCGCCACTGCATTTTATATATATTTAATTTCATAAATCAGATTTTATTTATATTTCAAATAATGTTCAAATTAATTTTAAATATTACAAATCTGATTAAAATGCCGCGAAGGAGTATTGAGGGGAGCGAAACCGCGCTATATAGCGTTACATTTTATTTATTTATGATTTCTTATAGACACTAAAAAAATCGGCGTAAGCGAAAGACGACATGAAAAACATTCTGCACGACTGAAAGGAGGAAGCCGTTTTTCATGGCGTATTTCGCTGAGAGCCGATTTTTTTTATTTTATTGCAATTTATAAAAAATTTTGAAATCTTTCGAATGTGAGATTATAATATTTACTGTAATATGCGAACGATTTTTCACAGAAAGAAATCAATAACTAATTTAATCTCCAGATCAGTCATTATTCCAGTTCTAGCTGTATATATTTTGATTTCTATTGCAAGCATAACAATGCAGATTTTTGGCATCAGACAGACCGCAAAGAATGCTGCAATTTCTAAAGCAGTTCCTATTTTAAACATGATTGCCAGAAACAAATCCATGAAATCCCTTATTCTTTCTGATTTTGAAGACAGGGATGATGTAAAAATGTACATTCTGGACAGCAGAAAATTAATAATCAGTTCTACAGAAAAAGATCCTTCAACTTTACAGGTAAATCATATTACTATGAATTACAAAAGAGGAACTGAAAAACATGTTCTTCATAAATGCGACGATGAGATAAAAAGCATTTCCTACTTCCCGATCAACAATACTCCAGGCTGGACCTTAGTACTTGTAAGTTCAATAAACGGTGCATTCCACTCAGTACATATGCACACACTCTTTCTTATTGTAAGCACTACCCTTTTCATAATTTTCTTCTACTCACTTTCAAGAAAAGTCTCAAAACGTGTTGCAACTGCTGTAAGACAAATGGCGGACAGACTTCAGTCAGCAGCAGAAGGAGATTTTAAATCTGAAATAAAACACACTGATGACATAGAAGAAGTTAAATATCTTTCGAACGCAATTCACAGCATTGTAAGCCGCATGAACATAGCCTTAAGCGGCAGTAACGATTTTAACAGCAGAAATATCATCAATCATCATCTTAATTTGGAAGCTCTTAATCCACTGATCAGAAACTACAAAAATACAATGAAAACAAACCTCTGCATCCGTGACACAAAAGGCGAAATTATTGTTGGAGAACCTTCAGAAGAAAACAATGACGATAATATCTATACAGGAAATATAATCGTAAAGGGAAAAATTATTGCTTATGCCGAGCTTTCGCCGCTTGAAGGCTGCATTCCTCCGCGACACGAACTGCCTCTCATAGTGCGACAGATTGCATTTACAGCTTCCCACATGGTTGAAAACAGCTATAACAACGCAAGACAATATGAAATCTGGAAAAGAAACGAAGAATACAATATCAGAAATCTTACAAAATCAATGGAAAATTTTTCCAAAAACATGCATCAGTGGGTAACAGAACTTGAAGTAAATGACTTTTCGGATAAAAAGAATTTTAAAACTGAACTGCTTATGTTTACTGCAAGAACAAAAGAAATTCTTGCTTACATTGATGAAAATTCTGAATATTCAAAGTTTATGGAATTCAGCACGGACATGAAGGAAGAAGATTATTCCACAAGAGATTTTTCACTTGAACTTCAGAAGAAAATTTCAGATTCACTTTCAGATAATGACAGCGTTGATTTTTCTATTTCAGGTAAAATTCCTTCAACACTTTTCGGAGATAAGAATTCAATAATCAAAATTATAAAAAGAATTCTGATTTCAATAAATGCAAAAAACAGCGAATACCCTCTTTCACTTAAAATATCTTCAACAACTTCCAATTATTCCACAATGCTTTTCTTTGAAATTACAACAAACAAAGAAGCATTTACTGAAAATGAAATAAGCAGACTGAAGCTGATTTCAAAAAAAGGAAACGGATATATAGAAGATCTCACAACTTTTGAACAGAAGATTACAAGTGCCTTTAACCTTGCCTTTAAGATTGATGCAAATATCGAAATAGAAACTGATGAAGAATTCAAAATAAAGATTTCCATTCCTCAGCTCAACGTAAAGGAAATGGAGGAAAATTAATTGGCTGAAATCAACTACGAAGAATATACAAAGGCTTTTGAAGAAGCTGTTACAAAACTTCAATCAATAAACGGCGACAGAAAAAAGATTCCGCCTTTACTCGAAAAGATCTGTTCTATACTCAGAATTGCAAAAATCAATGTTATAAAAGAACCGCTTAATTCAGACATGTCACTTCACGGTGAGCTTGAAACGGTTTTATTTGACGGCGGCGACTGCGATGATACAAGATACTTAGTGTTCACTGAAAAAACAGAAAATGTAGTAAAGATTGATTTTATCTTCTTCCAGAAAAAAGACAGCGAAGACTGGGATGATGGAGAAAGAGAGAGAATCCATTCACTGCAGAAAATTATTTTTGTTCACTTAGGCTGGTTCCAGCTGATTGATTTTTTTAAGAACATCCAGAATTACGACACAAGATTCCATGTTCACAATGTTTCTTACGCCTTTGAGCAGATTCAAAAACACATAGACAACGGAACTCTCAATGAATACGGACTCGCCTCTTTTAACATTCACCGCCTTACTACAATCAACCGTCAGATGGGTGAAAAAAAAGGCACACTGATTATCAAAAAATATTTTCAGGAAATTGAAGCAATAATAAAAAACAAGGGCTTTATCTGTGCAACTGGCGGGGACAACGGAATCATTCTTTTTAAGAAAGAGCTTCTTGAAACTCTTGTTGCATTTTTTGCAGGCGTTGAAATTAAAATTGATGATGAAATTGACGGTAAAATTGAACTTAAATCTCACGCCGGAATCAGAACCGACATGGATGATTTTAATTCTATTCCTGAGCTTATAGATTCTGTAAATATGCTTGTGCAGCTTTCAAAACAAAAGAGCGGCTTAAAAATTATTTTCTACGATGATGATATCAAAAAACATAATGCAAAGAAAAAGCATATTGAGCAGATTTTTAAGGCGGCACTTAGAAACGAAGAGTTTAAGGTATTCTATCAGCCGAAGGTTAATCTTCACAATTATTCACTGTGCGGTGCAGAAGCTCTTGTAAGATGGATCAGAGCCGATGAAAAAATCTTTCCGGACGAATTCATTCCGATTATTGAAAACAACGGATCAATTAAAAATCTTGACCTCTACATGCTCAATCATGTTTGTGCAAGCTTAAAAAGATGGATTAATGAAGGAAAAAAAGTCGTTCCTGTTTCTGTAAACTTAAGCCGCGCAACTCTGCATGTACCGAATCTTCTTAACATGATTTTTGACACAATCGATTCATACAGAATTCCTCACACTCTGATTCAGATTGAACTTACAGAATCAGCATCCGGTGCAAATGATATTGCCCTGAAGCATATCATCACTGGACTGCACGAAGCTGGAATCAGCACTGCAATCGATGATTTTGGAACGGGCTTTTCTTCACTTTCTATAATTCATGATCTTCCGTGGGATGTTCTTAAAATTGACAAAAGCCTTTTAAAAGGGAGCCAGAAAGAAGGCAGCCGTGAGCAGATAATGTTCAAATCTATAATCTCTATGGCAAAAAATATTGACCTCACCTGTATTGTTGAAGGCGTTGAAACAAGAGAAGACGTAAGACTCCTTAAAGAAAGCGACTGTTACCTTGCCCAAGGCTACTACTTTGACAGACCGATGCCTGAAGAAGACTTTGAGAAAAAACTGTAAAAAACAGAACAAAATCTTTTAAATATCTTTAATTTTCACAACCCACTTGAAAAAAATCATCAGTCTGTACTAAAATACGTTTATGCAAATTAGTTCGAAATCAAACAATTATATGACTCGTGCAATTGAACTTGCTCTTCTTGGCGGTGGACATGTTCATCCTAATCCATGCGTTGGAGCTGTAATTGTTAAAGACGGACTGATTCTTGCAGAAGGCTATCACCACAAATGCGGAGATTTACACGCGGAACGTGATGCCTTAAAAAATGCAAAAGAAAAAAACATAGATGTTGCAGGCTGTGACATGTATGTTACTCTTGAACCCTGCTGTCACACAGGAAAACAGCCGCCGTGTACACAGGCAATAATTGAAAGCAAAATTAAGCGTGTTTTCATTGGAAGCCGCGACCCGAATCCGCTTGTTGACGGCAAAGGCGTAAAGCAGCTGGAAGAAGCAGGAATCGAAGTAATCCGTGATTTTGAAAAAGAAGAATGTGATAAAATCAACAGTATTTTCTTTCATTATATAAAAACAAAAATGCCGTATGTGATTGCAAAATACGCAATGACTGCTGACGGAAAAACAAGCCTCAGCACCGGGGAAAGCAAATGGATTACCGGAGAAGAAGCAAGAGAAGACGTTCACAAAACACGCGGAACAACAGCTGCAATCATGTGCGGAATAAATACAGTGCTTGCTGACGACCCGCTTTTAAACTGCAGAGTTGAAGGTGAACAGTACAAACAGCCGGTACGTGTAATTTTAGACAGAGAACTTAAGCTGAGTATAAAAAGCAGAATTGCACAAACTGCCCGCGAATACAAGACAATACTTTTTTGCGCCAAAGAAGATGCTTCAAAAAAAGCAGAACTTGAAAAATGCGGAATTGAAATAATCGAAGCAAAGGCAAAAGAAGGCCATCTGGATCTTGAAGACGTTTTAAAAACTCTTGGAGAAAAACAGATTGACAGCGTTCTTGTTGAAAGCGGCGGAATGCTGAATGCATCGCTTTTTTTTGCAGAAGAAAAATGCCTTGTAAACGAAGTGCACTGTTACGTTGCTTCAAAAATTACAGGCGGAAAAGAAAATGAGATTCATTCACCGGTTCAGGGGAAAGAATGTAAAAGCCTAAGCGACTGTGTAAAAATGAAACTCATTGAAACAAAAGTTTTGGGAGACGATGTACTGTTAAAATTCAAAACCTGCTGATTTTAACTGCACAAGGATAAAAATGTTTACAGGAATTATAGAAACACTTGGAACAGTAAAAAATATCTCGCGGATGACAAAAGCTTTTTCCATTCAGATTGAAACTGATTTTGAAAAGCTTGTTATGGGAGAAAGCATTGCAGTCAACGGAGTCTGTCTTACTGTATGTTCAATTGAAGGAAACTCTTTTACAGCAGACGTTACTCCGGAAACTTACAGCCGCACTTCTCTCTCAGACCTTCATTCAGGAAGCCATGTAAATCTTGAGCGTGCAATGAAAGCAGACGGAAGATTCGGCGGTCACATTGTAAGCGGACACATTGACGGAACAGGAAGACTTGTTGCTTTCACAAAAGACGAAAACGCTGTTAATGTTCAGGTAGCTGTTGAAAAATCACTTGGAGAATATCTGATTGAAAAAGGGTCTGTTGCTGTTGACGGAATAAGCCTTACAATCGCGGATTTAAAATGGTCTTCTGGAGACTGCATATTTACTCTCGCAGTAATTCCACATACCTGGAGCAACACGATTTTAAGCGAAAAGACAGCAGGTAAAAAAGTAAATATAGAAATCGATATGATTGCAAAATACGTGCGGCAGTTCACGCAGGGTCCTAAAGATAAAAATGCAGATCTTATGCAGATGAACTTTCCGAACTTTCACAATTAAAAATATATTAAAGGAAGATATATGACAAAAGAAAAAATTGAACTTGTAGAAAAAGCATTTAAGGATTTAAGAGAAGGAAAACTCATCATGGTTACTGATGATGAAAGCCGTGAAAATGAAGGTGATTTGATTTGTGCCGCACAGTTTGCAACTCCAGAGAACATCAACTTCATGGCAACACACGCACGAGGCCTTATCTGCATTCCGATTGCAAAAAAATATGCAGAAAAATTTTCACTCGTTCCAATGACGTTTGCAAATACAGATAATCACGAAACTGCATTTACAGTAAGCATTGACCACGTTTCAACAACAACAGGAATCAGTGCCTTTGACAGAAGCGCAACAGCAATGGCAATTGTAAACAAAAAAACAAAGAGCGAAGATTTCCGCAGACCAGGACACATGTTCCCTCTTGTTGCAAAAAAAGGCGGAGTACTTGAACGCAACGGACACACGGAAGCAACTGTAGACTTCTGCCGTCTTGCAGGACTTGAAGAAGCAGGACTTTGCTGTGAAATCATGAGCGATGACGGAACAATGGCAAGACTTGGAGAATTAAAACAGAAAGCAAAAAAATGGGGACTTACTCTTCTTGAGATAAAGGATCTGATTGATTACAGAAAGATGACAGAAAAAACTGTTGAATGTGTTGCAAAGGCAAAGCTCCCGACAAAATACGGAACTTTCACACTCTACGGCTATCAGGATAAAATCACAGGGCAGAATCACGAAGCGCTTGTTTACGGAAACCTCAAAAAGGAAGAGAGCGTTCTCTGCAGAATCCACAGCGAATGTCTTACAGGAGATACTTTCGGCTCACTTAAGTGCGACTGCGGTCAGCAGTTCGATCTTGCGATGAAAAAGATTGCAGAAAATAAAAGCGGAGTTCTTGTCTACCTTACACAGGAAGGAAGAGGAATCGGAATCTTAAACAAGATAAAGGCCTACTCTCTTCAGGAAAAAGGCATGGACACAATTGAAGCAAACCTCGCTCTTGGATTCCCGGAAGACATGAGGGATTACACTTGCGGTATTCAGATTTTAAAAGACCTCGGTGTAAAAAAAGTTAAACTCATGACAAACAATCCAAAAAAAATTGAAGCACTGAATTTTGAAGGCAGCGGAATTGAAGTTACAGAAAGAGTACCAGTTTCAATTCAGCCCCAGAAATACGACGAGTTCTATCTGACTACAAAAAAAATCAGAATGGGACATTTATTATAGGCAATAATAAGCAAACAGATTATACAATTCATAGGAGATAAAAATGAAAATTATTGAAGGAAAACTTACAGCCGCAAAGGGAAACGTAAAAGTTGCAATCGTTGCATCACGTTTCAATGAATTCATCGTATCAAAGCTGATTGAAGGAGCACGTGACGGACTTTTGCGACACGACGTTTGTGAAGATGACATCACTCTTGCATGGGTTCCTGGAGCATTTGAAATTCCTGTAGCTGCAAAAAAACTTGCAGAAAGCGGAAAGTATGATGCAATTATCTGTGTAGGTGCTGTAATTCGCGGTGCAACAAGCCACTACGATTATGTATGTGCAGAAGTTTCAAAAGGAATCGCAACAGTTTCTCTGCAGACTGGACTTCCTGTTATGTTTGGTATTCTTACAACAGATACAATCCAGCAGGCAATGGAAAGAGCAGGAACAAAAGCAGGAAACAAAGGTTATGACTGTGCTCTTGGTGCACTTGAAATGATCAACCTGATGAAGGAAATAAAATAATTAAACGCCATGATTAAACAGTGGAAAGTTCAGCAGCAGGAAAGACTTGACTCATTTTTAAGAAGAGAAATTCCTCTTGTTGTTGAAAAAGAAATTTCCAATGGAAAAATCAGGCGCCTTATTCTTGCAGGATGCGTCAGCGTTAATTCAAAACAATGCCGCATTCCTGCTTACGATTTAAAAGTCGGCTCTACAGTTTCTGCAGATATTCAGGAAGAAAAACTTTTTTTTGAAAAGTCTGCAGACGACATTGACTTTACGCTTACTCAAAAAGATGTACTCTTTGAAGATGAATACATAATCGTTGTAAACAAACCCGCTTACCTTCCTACAGAAGATACTTTTGTAAAAGAAAGAAAATCAATGCATTCATGTGTTGTTGAATATCTGTGGAACAAAAACCGTTCTTTAAGAAATCCGCCGTATGCAGGAATAATGCACCGTCTGGACAAAGAAACAAGCGGAGTTCTTCTCTTTACAAAAAAACGTGAAGCAAACAAAAGCCTCAGCGAACAATTTTCTCAACACACAATAAATAAAATTTACCGTGCAGTATGCGAAGTAAAAATAAAACCGCAGCAGAAAGAATTCACAGTAGAAAATTTTCTTACAAGAATCTCTTCAAAAAGTTCAGCATGCAAAATGGGAATTACAAAAGATGAAACAAAAGGTCAGAATGCAAAAACAAAATTTAAAATCGTAAAGGAAGACGAAAAAAAAGTTTTTGTAGAATGCATTTTGTTTACAGGCAGAACACATCAGATAAGAGTTCACCTCTCTTCAAAAGGACTGCCGATCTGCGGGGATGAACTTTACGGTTCAACAGTAAAAGGCAGAATCATGCTTCATGCGCACACACTTGAATTTACACACCCGGTAAGCGGTGAGCGTATGAAAATAGAGTCTCCTCTGAGCGCACAGTTTCTGTAAAATCAAAAGATTTTAATTTTTTATTTTCCTCTTACAAAAATTGCTTTTGAATGAGGAGGAAGCACAAAGCTGCTGTCTGGAGCAAGAACAGGCTCATTGCTCTTAAGAAATTTTACCTTCTGAAGATTTGCAATAACCTTTGACAGATCAGGATTTTTCTGAGCTTCACTTAAAGCTTCAGACCTTCTTTTATGGAAGTTTCCTGAATTTAAGAGAACACCAACAAGAATACCTTTTTCTTTATGATGCTCACTTTCATACTTTTTCAAATCACCAAAAGTCTTACCTGAAAAATCTTTTTCAATATTAAAAATTAAAATACCACTGTCAGAATCATCACTGATAAGGGAACTGATAACACTTGAATAACCAACACCATTTGAAGCCGTTGCAAGAAGACTGCGCTCATAATCCTGGGTAAGAATGATTTCATCACAATGTGCCATTCGAAGGTGTTTTTCAAATTTTCCGCTCAAAAGTTCAGCAACAATATAAAGTCCGCGGCAGATATTTGCCATTGTAAAAACCGCAAGAACTGTTCTTGAGTCAATTTCCAGCTTTGAATATTTTTTGGAACGGTCACAGATTACAAGTGCACGGGAAGCAGACTGAATATGAGCCCTTTTCAAAGTAGATTCATCAGTAAAATCTCCGGCAACATAATTTACTTCCTTAAATCTGTCATCCATTCTTAAGGCTTCAACCTGATCTGGAGCCTCATTAACAAGAACAACCATATCCGGCGTAATATCAGGATTTGAAACAAGAACAGCATCCAGAATTTTTTCAAAGCCCCTTCTCCATCCGCAAATAACAAAATGACCTTTCATGTTTTTCAATTTACCTAATCCTTTATTTCTTTTTTCCGCAAGATCTACAAACATCGATGCAACCTGACCACGTATGTAACCAAACACCATTGTTCCAACTATAAGCAAAGATATTGCCGCAGCACGACCTGGAATTGATTCACAGACGAACTCAAAATATCCGGCACAGACTGCAACACACATAAACCAGAACGTATCGAACTTTGTTGTAATTCCGCTTCCAGTTTTTGTCTCAAACATATAAACAACAGCAAGAGCCGCATAAATAAAAAAAGCAAGAGCAATATATCCGATTGTTACAGGATTTCTTAAAACGTATCTTGCATATTTAACGAATCTTGATTTATTTCTTCGTTTTTTTCTGTTGATTTTACTCATCGTCTGCTTCATCCTTTGCACGAATTACAATTGCTTTAGCTTTCTTTGGAATTATAAAATCAGCAGGCGGAGTTAAAAGAGGCTGAGCAGATTCTTCAATTTTAATCAAAAGCCCAACAAGAATGTCGCCGCATCTTTCTGCCGCCTCATATGCTTTGCACAAAACTTCATATTTATTTCCGCCAAATTTATTCGGAATGTCTTCAATAATAATTCCACTGTCTGAATCATCGCTGATCAAAGCTTTAATTACGTTGCTGTAGCCCTGACCACTTGAGGCTGTTGCAAGAAGGCTGTACTGATATTCCTGCGTAAGAATTACTTCATCACAATTTGCCATCTTAAGCTGATTCTGAAATTTTGCACTGAGAAGTTCTGCCGCAACATAAATCTTTGGATTAAGATTTTTCATCGTCAGTACTGAAAGAACGGTGCGGCTGTCAATTTCCATTTCTGTTGCACCGCCTGTATAATCTGAAATTACAAGAACACGGTTTGCAGTCTGAATGTGGGCTCGCTGTAAAACTTCTGCATCAGAAAAATCACCGTTGATGTATTTAACTTCTTTAAATCTTATGTCCGCCATAAGCTGCCGCATTTCTTCAACAGGAGCATTGTTTACAAGAACAATCATATCAGGCGTAATATCGAAATTTGAATTAATTACTGAATCAAGAATTTCTTCAAAATCTTCACGCCATCCGCAAAGAATAAAATGACCTTTCATACGCTTAAGTTTTTTTAACCCCTTATTTTTTTTTGTCTGAACAGACATGATGCTTTCAGTAATTTTACCCATAACAATCGTCCAGAAAGCCATACCAAGAAGAAGAAGACCAAGAGAAGCAAGTCGTCCTGGAACTGTCTTCATGTAATAATCGTAGTAAGCCGCAACAACAGCGACAATAGAATGCCAGATTGCGTCCTTCCAGTTAGTTACTTCCCCTTCCGGATGATAGGGTTCCGTATTTCTTACAACAAAGGTTGCTGCAACAAGAAGAATTACAATCAGCAGGAAAAAATATGTGAATGGATTTTTAAGAGTAAGCTTTAATCTTTTTGAAAACTTTTTCCAAAAACCGATTTTGTTATTTCTTTTCATTCTGCAAACAGTATACAGGATTTTTAAATAAAAAAAAACGCCAGTTCCTGTGAACCGGCGCATGGGTGCGGCCTTTATGCTTATTCCATGTAGTATGTTTTAATCGGAGGGAAGCCGTTGAATTCTACGCTAGCGTAGGTTGATGTGTAGGCGCCTGTTGAAAGCCAGTAGATTTTGTCACCGATTTTCAAATCAACCGGAAGTTTGTATTTTATATTTTCGTACATAATATCCATACTGTCACAAGTAGGACCTGCAAGAATTACTTCAGTTTCTTTACCGCCGTCTTTTTCTGTAATAACCGGATATTTAATTGCTTCATCAAGAGTTTCTACAAGCCCGTTAAATTTTCCCGCATCCTGATAAACCCAGCGTGCAAGAGCAGTATTATTTTTACGGCTGATCAGAACTACTTCTGAAGTAAGGATTCCGCTGTCTCCAACAAGAGAACGGCCCGGTTCAAGAATGATCTCCGGCATATCCTCACCAAAGTCTTCTTCAAGGTAACGGGTAATTTCATGAGCATATTCAGAAAGATTATTTGTAGGCTCCATGTAACTTGCAGGGAAACCTCCGCCCATATCAATCATGCTGAGGCGAATACCCTCTTCTTCTTCAAGAGAATTAAAAAGATATTTTGTCTTTGCAATTGCATCATTCCATACACCAATATCACGCTGCTGACTTCCAACATGAAAGCTGATTCCAAAAGGTGTAAGTCCAAGATCCTTTGCCATAACAATAAGATCATAAGCCATATCCGGGTGACATCCGAATTTTCTGCTCAAAGGCCAGTCTGCAGTTGCGGAAGTTTCAATAAGAATACGGACATAAACACGACTGCCAGGTGCATACTTTGCAATATTTTTCAGATCTTCCTTGCTGTCTGTTGCAAACATTCGCACGCCTTTTTCATAAAAGTATGCAATGTCCTTTGCCTTTTTGATTGTGTTTCCATAAGAAAGTCTGTCAGGACTTACATCGAATTTTAAAATTTTATCCAGCTCATAACGGCTTGCAATATCAAAACAGCTGCCCATTTCTGCAAGCATCTTAAGAACAGGATCTCCAGGATTTGCCTTGATTGCATAATAAATTCGTGCATAAGGAAACGAATCCTTCAAACGGATAAAATTCTGTTTGATTGTGTGAAGATTTACAACGATGTTTGGAGTTTCAAGATCTTTAGAAAATGAAAGAAATTTCTGCCAGTCTTTGTCTGACACATAATCTTCGCGATTGAACATATACGACACCAACGGAAATTAATGCAGCATTCCATACGGAGACTGCCCACGCAGCGACATCGTCCCATCAGGGCTGGTTCATACACGGTAAGTTCTTTTATAAAATATATTATCGATTATGTAAATATGTTTTCATAAAAAAAATTAATTCTTTTTTTTATAGTTTATAACCATAAGTTTTAAAGTTAGACATACAAAAATCAACTCCAAGTGGCGGAACATTCAGAAAAACATATTTTCTGCCCTACTGATTTTTTAAGTAACTTTTTATATAATCTTCCATTATAAAAGCATAAGTTGAACGCTAGAACTTCTGGAGAAAGATGATGAAAAAACTTTTTTATATTTTATTTGCATTGTTGATTCTTTCAAATGCTTTTTCACAATCCTATAACTTTTCTGATAAAAAAATAAAAGACATTCTGGTAAAACAAAATGCTTTCGGCGAATATTTAAAATGCAATAACGATAACACATTTGTTTCAGAATTCAGGACACGCGGCGGTGATGGTTATCATATTGAAGGAAGGTTTAAAATTCAAAATGGAGTCATAACTTTTTCAAACGTAACTGGCAGCGAATGGGCAGATAATTTAATCGTTACAGATAACAACGGCTCGTTAAACTTCAATTCAAAATATAAATTTCTGCCGGATAAAAATAACGGAACATACATCGGCTGTTTATTTAATCTTGAAGACAAATCTTATTTTTATACTGTAAGAAAAATTCCTGCAAACATGATTACACAAATCAACGGAACAAATGTTTACAAAATTACAGGCGAACTGTACGTAACAGAAAATTTAAAGATGCGTGACAAACCTTCACTAAAATCTAAAGTCGTAGAAATCAAAGGATGCGATTTTAAATGCGGCGGCTGGGTTGAAGATAAAAGAAAAATTGTTTTTAAAGGAATGACTGTAACTCCTGTTGCAAAAACAGTCAGCACAGAAACAATCGAAGGAATCACCGCACCATGGTATTACATTCAGCAGCAGGAGCATGATCCTTTAGACAGAAATGAAGGAGATATTCATTACGTCTGGATTTTCGGCGGTTATGTAAAAGAATATCCTGAAAATACAATTCAAGAAGATTTACAGGAATTAAAAAAATCACTTGAAACCACAGGATTGAAATTTTATCAATTTAATAATAATGATGAAACAAAATGAAAAAACTGATAGTATTTATAACAGCAATTACTTTCACAGCATATTTAAATGCTCAAACCATCAACAAAGAGGGAAAATCTATAGTTGAAAGATTTACGCTTCCTGATGGGTACGAAAGAATTTATACAGAAGAAAATTCTTTTGCAGAGTATTTGAGAAATCATCCGCTAAAAAAATTCGGAACACCTGTTTTGTTGTATAACGGAAAAAAAAAATAAACAAAGTGCATATTTCAGTTTTTGATTTTCCACTTTTAAAATCAGATTTGATTCAATGCGCTGATGCTGTAATAAAACTGCGCGCAGAGTATTTATATCAAAACAAAAAATATTCACAGATAAAATTTCACATTACAAACGGCACGCTTATTCCTTTTGAACGTTACATAAACGGAGAAAGAGTACTTATTTCAGGAAATAACGTGACATGGAAATCAGGATATAAACAAGGGTCCTCACGAGATGTATTTGATGAATATTTAAAATTCATTTACTGCTATGCGGGAACTTATTCCCTTTCAAAAGAATCAAAAGCAAAATCAATAGAAAAAATTATGCCTGGAGATTTTTTTATTTACGGCGGAACTCCAGGTCATGTAGTGCTTGTACTTGATGTTGCAATTGATAAAAAAACAGGGAAAAAAATAATGCTGCTCGGACAAAGTTATATGCCGTCACAGGAATTTCATATTTTAAAAAGTTATGAAAATATAAATCCCTGGTACTATGTTGAAGATAAAATTCTGGAAACTCCTGAATGGACCTTTGACAAAGGCAGCCTGATGGAATTTTAATTTTGTATTTCTTAAAACATCTCTACAGGTAAAATATGAAACTGGAAATTAAAATCAATATTTTGTGCGCAATTTTAATTTTTGCATCTTTCTTTTCAATTCCTTATTTTGTTATGTATTCAAATAAAATCGGCGGGAACATTCTGAATGAAGGAAGCGAAATTGTGAATGATGAATATTATGTTGTAGACAATGACGGCAACAAAAATCAAATCACGAAATCAGAATGGGAAAAATGCAATGAGTAAGCAAAGTCGCCCTGATTTTATTTTCACTTTAGTTTTTAGAAATTGTAAAGTTGATGAGTCGATAAAATTTTCAAATTCATCCCCGGTCAGAGAAATCTAATCGGGGAGTTTTTCAGCCCTTTTATGTTCTTACAACAGGCATTTTTTCAAGCTTAATCTGATAGCCAAGACAGCGAAGAACAGAAGTAAAAGTCGTAAGGTTCACTTTCTGAGAGTCTTTTGAGCGGAGCTTCTGGATTACGGTCGGAGAGACATCAGCCTTCTTTGCAAGCTCGCGCACGGAAATATGCTGCGCTTCCATCTGTTCAAGCATGAACTCCGAAAGGAGAAAATCACTGTATTCTTTATCATAGATTTCTTTCTGCTCCGGGTTTTCAGCAAAAAACTTTTCAAAAGTGGTCATTTTGATTCCTCCTCTATGTCTGGATTACGGGATAGATAATCTTCCATGTTTTTCACGGCAAGATTCTTTTCACTTTTAGGCATTTTATCGCCAGATTTTCTGTAAGCATTTGTTACGATAATTTTGTTGCCTTTTTTGAAGAAAGCAAGATATCTATCAGGCTGAGGCTTGAAGGCATAAATGCCATCTCCTTCGTTCCTGAATTTAGTGATGTCATTGATTTTTCCAAAATCGCCCATTCTCTGACAAAGCATCAAAAATTTACGTTTCTGGATTAAATCACAGGATTCGTAATAATCATAAGGCTGGCTGATTCCTTTTGAATCATAATACCATTCAATCTGGAAAAATTT
>JAILEY010000059.1 GCA_024687165.1 Treponema sp. | reverse complement strand
AAATATAATGTCCGTCTTTGTATTTGTATTTTCTTATGAATAGCCAAACATCTTTTTTGTTATCTTTGTAGTATATAGACTCGTATAATTTTTTTTCTTCAGTGGCTTCGTCTGCTTTAGCCTCATAGCGTCCATCTTCATCGTAATATACTATAAGTTCGTATTTTTTTGTTTTTATAAAATTTTCATTATCTGGTATTTCAGGCAAATGATTTTTAATTTCTAAAATCAATTTTTTAACATCTTTGTTTGAAATATCCAAATCATAAATATTATCAAAAACATTTTGAGAATAAAGAGCGAAAACCTTGAAGATAAATAAAGCAAAAATAAAGTAAATTTTTTTAGTCATTTTTTCCCCCTAAATATTTTATCATAACAGCCAGATTCAATCACAAAAAATTTATTTTTCCAAGCAAAATATTTCTCCGTCTATATAAATATTTTCTGAAAGTCTATCATTTATCTCGATTATATAATCTATATCTTCAAAAGTTATTTTGTTATCTTTTATTTTGATTTTATCTGATTGAATCCCAGTATACATTCCTTCAACTTTTTCATTTTTTATAAATACAAGTCTATGAGTTGTTCTGAAGGAATTGTTTATATTCCAGAGGAGTACAGTTTTATAAATTTTAAAGTTTTTTATTGTCCCGATATATTCGATTTTCAGCTGCTTACTTTTATCGTCAATCGGAAAGTATGTGGAATTATTGTTATTCAATAATTCTTTAATTGATATTTTATTCTCTCTGGAAATTGCTGAAGAAATAATCAGTATAAAGAGTAAAATAATTGTAGAAAATTTTTTCATTTGAAACATTCTGTGAAACCGAAGCATATTCCAATTGAAATACTATTTTCCAGCTTATTAAATGTTTCAGTGTTATTTCTTCTTGTAACTGAATTACTTATATATGTTAAAGGAGAGTAATTCAAATTAAGACCGATTGTTAATCCTGATCTGAAAAAATATTTGATTGTAGTGCCTATTCCAAGATAAGCGACTCCTAATGTTGTATCTTTCTGCTCATTACTTTTTGAGTTTTCATCTTCTGAGTCTCCAGTGAGCAAAAAGCCTGCCGTAATTCCAGGTGAAATTATAAATCCGCTTTCTGCTCCTGTTGAGAAAAGAAAAGAAGGTCCAATCATTGCACCAAGGCCAAGCATTAAATCTCCATCGTTGTAAAAAACACAACCGTTTCCATCAATATGAAATCCAATTTTTGAATTTTCTTTAAATGTATTGTATTCTAAAAATATACTTGGTTTTAAAATTAATACTCCAATTTCATCCCTGACTTCTTTGTTACAGTTGAATGTAAAATCAAGATTTACTCCTCCCGTAAAATAACTTTGTGCAGAAACAGATGAGCAGAAAATGATTAAAAGTAAAACATGTGTAATAAAAAATTTCTTCATATTAAAATTATATATTATTGCAAATGGAATGCAAATGTCGAAAAACAAATCAAAGATATCAGCAAGAAACAAAGTATTCTTTTCATTATTTAATTCCTGGCAGAAAAGTCTGATTTTGAAATTACATTAATCACATCGCCGCGAGCAGAATTTGCAACAGAATAATTCATCAATGCATTTAATTTATCCTGTGTTTCCTTATCAATTTCATCGATGATAATTATTGCTGAAAAATAGCCGTACTCAATTTTATCCGATTCTTTTTTTTCATCATAATTTGCTCTTTGTAATTTTTCTTCCCACATTCCATCAACATTGTTTGGAGTATCACTTTTTTCAGAAAAATCTGCTTTTCCATAAACTCTTCTGGTGATATTTTCTTCAGATATCGCTCTTTTTGAGTTATCTTTTGTTTGCTGATAAATTATAGAAACGGAATATTTATTTTGAAAATCTAAATCATTAAGAATTTTTTCGATATTTTTCTGTAAAGTCATTTTTTCAAAAGATATGTCATAATTTGAAATTAATTCTTTCTTTTCTCTTTTACATGCAGAAATCGCAAGCATGATTAAAGCTGTACTCAATATTTTTATAATAATCTTTTTCATTTCTGATTTTCCTTTATGTGTTAGATTTAGTCTAAATCTTAAATTTTATTAATGTAATAAAAATTGGCGCGAGGGAGTATTGAGCGGAATGAAAACATTCTGTTTGTTGTTGTCGCGAAGCGATAATGTGAATAATTCCTTTACAACAAACAGCATGTAGATGCGATAGCATCGGTTTCGTTACGCGCAAGACAACCGGAAGTCAATTTTTATAATTAAAATTATGACTGTTTATATAATAGAGTGAATGTTGAATTATGAGAAGAGACTTATTGCTCAGATAATTCATTCGTAATAAACTGTTGCAGTAAACAGGAGAAAAAAATGGTTAAACATATAATTTTGTGGACGCTCAAGGAAATGAGTGATGCAGAAAAGGAAACTGTAAAAGCCGGAATTAAAGAAGGGCTTGAAAGTCTTAAGGGAAAAATTCCAGGGCTTGTAGATATTAAGGTAAACACAAGTGGACGCCTTGCCTCTTCTACCGCAGATCTTATGCTTGATTCAGTTTTTGAGTCTGAGGAAGCCCTTAAAGGTTACGCAAAACATCCTGAACATGTTGCAGTTGCTGACAGTAAGGTTCGTCCTTTCACAGCAAGCCGTGCATGTTTAGATTTTGAGATTTAGACAAGCTTTTGGAAAAAAAGGGAAGTAGTGAATACTTCCCTCAGGCAATTAATAAATTCTACAGTAAGCTTGCAATTTCCTTTACGTTTTCTGATGCTGAATAAATGCTTGTAATATTTTCAGAGAAGCTTTCGATTCCTTTTGCAATATCCTGAAGCGTAATAAAAATCTGTTCGCTTGCACCTGTAAGCTGCTCAACGTTGCTTAAAATTTGGTGTGAACTGTCTGCCGTAATATTTGAAGAATGCATGATGCTTTCAAATTCATTTTCCAAAGAACGGGCGCTTTCATATCCGCTGTCAATCTGTGCTGTACCTTTTTCACTGTCCTGAATTAAAGTGTCAGAAGCCTTTTGAATTTCTGTAATTATTTCTTTAATCTTTTTGATGCTGTCGATAATGTTATCTGAAAGTCGGCGGATTTCTGTAGCAACTACGTGGAAATTTTTCCCTGCTTCACCAGAATTAGAAGCTTCAAGTTCTGCGTTAAAAGCAATAATCTTTGTTTTGTCTGCAACACCGTTAATTATGCTGATGATATCCCAGATGCCGTTGATTTTTGTATTCAGCGCTTTAATTCCATCGATTGTGAGCATGTTTGTATTTTTTATGTTTTGAAGTTCTTCAACATTTTTCTGCAAGGCAAGATTTCCAGACATAACTGCGTCTCGTGACTGTTCAGCAAGATTTGTAACTTCCTTGATTTTTTCGCCGATGTTATTTGCAAGTTGAGTTGAATCCTGCATTGTTGCAACAATTTCTTTTACGGCTGCACTTTGATTCTGACTTGTTTCAGCACTCTGTTTAGTTGCATCAGCAAGAGTTGTAGATTCTGAAAGAAGATTTCCGCTTACTGATTTTTGAGTCTTTTGAATTCGTTTTGTTATAACTGTGAAAACAATAAAGAATTCAGCAATACTTGTTAACCATCCAATCAAACAGTAAACAATAAAATTATTGAAGCAGTCTGTTTTCTGATTCAGAATAATTCCGTATGGGACCGTCATCATATTTATGATTGCTGTATCAATAGAAGCCCACATTGCAACATTCTGTACCCGCTGCAAATTTTCACTGAGCTTCATTCCTATTTCTCTCATCTGATTTGCCATGTAAATTCTTTTTACAAGAACGTAATTTATTGTGTAGCACATGAATCCTGTGGCAACTGACTGCAATTCTATCAGCGTAAAGGTTGTTGCGTTGAAAGGATCTTCTCCTTTTAAAGAAGCAACAATTGCTGTAGATCCTGCTCCAATCAGAAATCCGATAGCGTTTGCAACTATAATGATGATGTCGTAGTTTCGGTAAGCCTTCATGCATTTTTTAAAGTCTTTTTTTGTCAGAAGGTTTTTGTCTTTTTTTCCTTTTTCAATTACCTTGTCAAAATCTTTGAGGATCGGCCACTGAAAAATAGAAGTAATTGCAATTAATCCGAAGGTAATTAAAACTGTTGGAATGCAGCCTGTAAGAATAAAGGTCGGACGTTCGTATATAAATCCATAGTGAAAGATTCTTAAGAAAAATACTCCGGAATAAGTTGTTGCTAAAATCGTTAAAAGATATTTTTTAAAAGTTTTCATTTCTTCCTCCTGTATGAAACTTCAGCATTTTTATTTTGTCATGAATGCAATCGCGCCGTCCCAGTTTTCAGGCGGATTTTTTATGAATTCCTCGCATCGTTCTTTCATCAGCTTTGCGGCTTTATCTTTGTCAGATGCATCCAGTGCTTTTGAAAAATAATCCTTTGCGAGATTCCAGATTCCCTGCTTATATAATTCCATGCCTTTTTTATATGCATTTTTATATTCTGCAGAAAACTCATTTTCGTTACGGTCAACAGCAAAAATAGGAACAGCATTTTTCTTTCCTTTTACGCGGACATCATCAAGATGACGGAAGCAGAAAGAATCTTCACCTGCATCTGCACGGACACTTTCACTCACAAGAATTTGTGTTCCGTAAGTTTTTGTAAGTCCTTCAAGTCGGGATGCAAGGTTTACATTATCACCGATTACAGAATAGTCAGTTTTGTCTTTTGAACCGATTGAACCGACAATAACGTCTCCGTAATGAATTCCAATTCCAATGTTAAAGTTCATTCCTTCAGGCATAACAAGTTCTCCCAGTTCAATGGAAGAAAGTGCATCGCGCATTTCATAAGCTGCCATGATTGCTCTGCGGCAGTTGTCTTCATAACTTACAGGTGTTCCGAATTCAGCCATGATTGCGTCCCCGATAAATTTATCTATTGTGCCGCCGTGTTTTTTTATGATTTCAACCATTCTTGAAAAATATCGGTTTAAAAATGCAACAAGAACATCAGGTCGATTTTTTTCGCTGATATTTGTAAATGATCTGATATCGCTGAAAAGAATTGCAACAGAACGGGTTTCTCCTACCCCCAGCTTCTGGTTTGTGTCATCAGCTTGAAGAACAAGACTGTCAATAATTTCTTCAGGAACAAAACGGCTGAAGGCACGGCGAATTCTTTTTTCAAAGAAAATTTTCTTTTCAACAATCAGTGATTTATCAAAAATTTCCGCAGCTTTTTGTGCGCAGAATTTAAAGTAAGAATGTTTTTCACTGATAATATTTCCTTGAGTTACAATATGAATTGTTCCAAGAATATTATTTTTTGTTTTAAGGACTTTAAACTCATAACTTGAAAGCTGGATGTTTCTGCTGTAAAACTTTTCAAGAACTGAATCTGAAGAAAGTTTTTTTGCCTTGATTTTTGAAAGATTTATGTTGTTTGTAGTTTTTTCAAAATCCGTTGAGCAGACATTTAAGAAATCAGAAATATCTTTCTGTTCAATATTATCAGCACAAACGTAATACCCATGAGGTCCGTCATTTTGCGTAATGTACATTGCGGCAAGCGGAACTTCAGCGGCTTGTGCAATCAGCAGCAGGTACTCTTTTATCATTCCTTCAATGTTATCAATGATTTCAACAAGGTCATTGATTTTTGTAAGCATCAGATTTTGATATGAGTCTTTGCTTAGAAGATCACTTGCACTGTTAAGAATATCTGCTTCTGTAATTTTTTTTTCAAGCAGATTTTCTTTTGTTTCTTCTGCTTCTGGTGTTTCAATTTTTCCAAGTTCTTCAATATTTTGCAAAAGAGTTTCTGTGTTTAATCTTATAAAGGCATTGCATCCGCAGTTCTTTGAAAATTCTTCATCAAGTGCTGTTGGTGTATTTTCGTACATACCGATTGCAAGATTTTTAAAATACGGTTCATCGGTTGAACGAAGAAGCCTTACAATTTCAAAACTTTTTGGCTCAATGATGTCGCAGTTTAAAAGAAAAAGATCTGGCTTAAAATCAGAGAGCGCGGTAAAAATATTTTTTGCATTGTCTTCAAATTTGATTGAATAATCATTTGAGTTGAGTGTGTTTGAGAAGAGCTTTTGAATCGTTGTTGAAGTTTCAAGTATTAAAATTTTTTTTGGCATCATACATCTCCCAAAAGTTCATGAATTACATTCAGAAGCTTTCTTCTTTTGAATTCGCTTTTATCAATGATTGCACTTGCTTTTAAACGCTGGAAATCTTCGATGAGAGAATAACTTTGATCTGTAGAAACAATTACAACAGGTGTTTCTTTGTACTGCTCAAGACGGCGGAGGTTATCAAGAAGAACGAGTCCTGTCATACGCGGCATTTCATGATCAGAAAGAATAAGATCAAAATGTTTTTCTTTTGCTTTTTCAAGTCCATCCAGTCCGTCAAATGCATCTTCAACTAAATAGCCTGCACCTTCAAGAATCGATTTTTCAATTTCCCTTGATGTCTGTGTATCATCAACAACAAGAATTTGAATCGTTTTCTTTTGAGTTGCAGCTTCATATTTTTTTATATCGTATCCTCTGAGTGATTTAAATTTCTGCAGAATATCCGGTACGCAAAGAATCGGGACAATATCATAATGCTCATCAAATACGATTCCCTGAAGAATGGAACATCCGCTTAGACCTTTAGGCATCTGTTTAACAACAAGTGAAACATACTGCTCAATCTGTTCTACAATAATTCCAATTCTCTGCTCCATGTATTCTGCAATAAGAATCGGTTCTTCTTCCTGAATGAGTCCTGATTTTCTGTCTTTAAAGAGAGACGAAAGCGGGAAACATGGAATAAGCTGTTCTTCAAATTTAATGTAATTCTGATTCTGCAAAACAATGTAGTCGCTTCGTTTTCTGTGAATGATGTCAACGATATACTGTGCAGGAATAAGATATTTTTCTTTATTTGAGAAAACAAAAAGCCCCTGTAAGCTCGAAAGTGAAAGCGGGAAGTGAAGAATAAATGTTGTGCCTTTATCTTTTGTACTTTCGATTTTTATGCGGCCTTTAATTTTTTCAACTTTTGTCCAGACAACATCAAGTCCGGCAGGTCCATCAGAAAGCTGTCCAACTTCTTCTTTTGTTGAAAACCCTGCTTGAAATAAAAACTGAGAAAGCTCTCTGTCTGTCATCTGTTTAATTTCTTCAACGCGGTCTGGATAAAGCTTTGTTGCTTTGAGTCGGATTTTGTCGTAGTTTAATCCGCGGCCGTCATCAGAAATTTTTAATTCGATGTAGCGTGCTTCCCGGACGCTTGTAATTGTTATTGTTCCTTCTTCGTCTTTACCAGATTTTTTACGTTCCTCTGGAGTTTCAATTCCGTGGTCCAGAGCATTCTTAATTAAATGCATCAGAATATTGCTAAGTTCTTCAAGAATAACTTTATCAACTGCAATATCCGTTTCAGAAATTTCGCATTTTACTTTTTTATCAAGGCCGATTGCTTCAAGTGAGATTTTGTTTTTTAGCGGCTGAAGTACAAGATTGATTGGAAGCATTCTTAAGTCAAAGGCTTTTTCCTGAACAGAAAAAATTGAAGTTTCCAGAGAATAAATATCATTTTCAAACTGTTTGCGAATTTTTGAAAGTTCACTGCTGCCTGTTTTTTCTTCAAGTTTTTTAAGTTCATCAAGCTGTGCCTTCAGATGAAATTCACGAGTAATCATCGTATCAAAAGCTGATATGATTTCATTTATGCGTGACAGTTTAATTCGGATTGACTGAATATCGTTTAGATTTTCTAAGAGCTCATCTTCATCATCTTCGTCTAAAAGATTTCCATTTTGTCTGGTGATGTCTGCAATGAATGAATCAATATCTATAAGTTCACCTTCAGAAATTTTATCGCAGAATTGAAGATATATTTCGATGTTTTTGTTATCCGTTCCATTTTTTTCGATTGAAGAAACACACTCGTGCATTTTTTCGATGACAACATATACAAGCTTTACAAGGCGTTCTGAAATTTTAATTTTTGAATCTTTTACATTTTTAAAAATATCTTCTGTTGCGTGAGCAAGCTTTTCAATGTTTATGTAGCCCAGCATTTTTGAGTTGCCTTTTATAGTGTGAAGATTTTTTATCAGATGAGTCAGCTGCTTTAAATCATCTTTGTTTGTTTTGAGGGCAATGGTATCTTTGAGAATTTCTTCCAGAAGAGACCGTACTTCTGAAATGTAATTTTCGGTAATTTCATTTGAGATTTGAGCCATTGATTTTACCTCCTGATGTTTTTTTGTGGAAATAAAAAATGCTTCCATCAGAAACTTTTTCAAGACAATCTGGAACGACAGTTGAATCAAGCTGTGCAATTTCGCTCATTGAAACAAAAAGATATCCGTCTTCAGCAAGAAATTTTTCTGCAACATTTTTAAGAATCATTTTTCTCAGATCAAGTGAAAAATATATGAATACATTTCTTATAAAAATTAAATTTTGATTTCGTGGGAACAGTGAAGTGTTCAGTACTGAATCAAGTTCAACAAGATTGAGCTGACTTGTTTTGATGTGAGATTTAATTTTTTCCGGGAATGCAAGTCGTCCGTCTTCTCTTTTGTAAGATAAAATCAAATCGTGGAATAATGAGCCGTCTATAGGTCGAAGTGAAGTACCTAAAAATATTCCATTTGAGCAGTGTGCAAGAACATCAGAATTTATATCGGTTGCAGTTACACTTGGTGTAATTCCGCAGGTTAATGCCATTACTGCAAGTGAATAAGCTTCTTCTCCGTAAGAGCAGGCTGCACTCCAGATTCTCATTTCTTTTCCTGGGTTTTTAAGCTTCCACATCGGGAATAATTTTTCTTTTAAAAGTAAAAATTGTTTTTCTTCCCTGAAAAAGTATGTTTCGTTTACAGTACTCTGATTTACAAATTCTGAAATTATATCTTCGTTTTCTGAAAGCAACTGCTTGTATTCTTCAATCGTGCATTTTTTTTGAGCAATACTTGTTTCAATAAAATTTTTTATTCCGTCACGATGACTTGCACGCGGAATAATGCCGGTGTACTTAGTCAGTATGGAGACAAATGAATCGAGAATATCTTCTGTTATATCGATCTTTGATTTATTTCCCATTTGCAACCAGCTCTAATATTCGCTTTGAAATTTCAGTACGAGGTAAAACTTCTTTTGCACCACCTGCTTCGATTGCGGCAGCCGGCATTCCAAAAACAGCACAGGTGGATTTATCTTCTGCGATTGTCCATCCGCCTTTGTCGCAAATTTCTTTACAGCCTGTAGCACCATCTGCACCCATTCCAGTCAACAGAACTGCAAGTACATTGCTTTTCATTTTTTCAGCTGCACTTTTAAAAAGTTTATTTACAGCCGGTCTTAAATATCGTTCAGGTTCTTCATTGGAAAGATGAAGTACAGGAGTTCCGTTTGATTTTACATAACTGATTACAAGATGTGTGTCTGCCGGTGCCATGTAAACAACACCTGGTTTTGCTTCTTCTTCATCTTCTGCAAGTTTGATTTTTATGTTTTTGCAAACACTGTTAAGCCAGTCAACAAGAGGTTTGTCTTTATCAATTTCAATATGCTGAGCATAAAGAACAGGCAGCGGGAAATTATTTCCGAGTGAACTTAAAACATAACTGACAGCTGAAGGTCCGCCGGTTGAAGCTCCAATGCAGAGAATTTTGAATTTATTTGAATCAGATTTTGAGGTTGGATTATTTCCTGAATTTTTACTGATGATTGCAGTCAGTTTTTCTACAAGAGTATCAAAGAAACTCTGTGAATAATTATTTAAGGCAGGCTTATCAATTTTTTCAATGAGTTTTGAGAAAAATGGAAGTGAAGAAGGTTCTTGTCCTAAAAGGATAACAGGAATTTTCATTTCATTGCAGAAAATATTTAATGCATCTTTTTCACTCTGTTCGCTTATGTCACTTCCGCAAACTAAAACATCAGGTATGTCAAAATTTCCTGTACGTATAATTTTATTACAGTTTGAGAATGAATTGACTATTTCAATGTCTTTAAATTTTGAGAGATTTTGTTCAAGGATTGAGCGTACGATTGCTGAACTTTCTACAACTATAATTTTCATTTTCTATCCCCAATAAAAGTTCTGATTATATTATCCGGTGAAATAAGAAGCATATTTTTTTTTGAAAATCCGATTGCGCTGATGCCACAGATTTTCTCTCTGTTTCTTATTCCTTCTGGAATCATTTTTAAATTTGAAAGATCAATTTCTTTTGTTGAAATGTCAGAGTTAACGGAAACTGAAAAATTGCCGCTAGACGGGAAATCGGTGTTTGTGTATTTTACGATTTCGTTTTGCAGCGTTTTATCTAAATCACTTTTTGCCATTATAAGCATGACATTACAGTCGCGGTTTTTTTTGCACGAAAATTTTTCTTCAAGGAAAGAGCCGATATTTATGTGCGGTAAAATTTCATTTTCAAATGTTACTTTTTTGTCTTCGATGTTGTCTTGAAGATAAATTCCGAAAAGCACATATTTACTGTGAATGAGAAAATCAATTGTATCGTACGATAAACACGTAAACTGATTAAATGCTTCCACAATCTTTCCTTATAAGTAATTCGAACGATGTCTGATTTAAAACAGGAATTTCTTCTCCTTCATAATCAACCGTTCCAAGAAAAAAACTTTCTTCAGTTGCATCTGGAATAAGCTTCAGATTTGAATCTTCAATTTTTGTAAATAAAAGAATGTCTGAAATATGTAAGGACAACTGATCATCATCTCTTTTAAAAACCATGTAGAGCTGTTTTTCTGGAGGAGGAGCGTTCGGATTTTCATCAAAAATCGGATTTGGATTTATAACCGTATAAGGTTCTCCGCGGCGATTTAAAACTCCTTCAATGTATTCCGGCAAAAAAGGAAGCTTGTACACGCTCAGGTCGCTGATAATTTCTAATACATCGCTGGATTTTATGGCATATTTTTTATCTGAGATAAGAAATATCAGCCACGTTGTCATGGCCTTTTCTTCTTCTGAGATTACCTTTGTGCCGGTATTTTCTTTTATCTCTTCAATTATTTCTTCATTCATAAAATGCCTCCGGTAAAAAATACGGCTTTGTTGAATTACTCTTCGTCGTCTTCTTCAGATTCATCATCCTCATCATTATCTGACTGAGTAGTGTCGCTGAGTTCTGTTGCAACGACCTTAAGATTTTCAGAGGCTTTTGAAATATAATCAGTTGACATTGTGAAGTTAGAAACGCTTGAAGAAATCTGCTTTAACGTGATAAGAATCTGTTCACTTGCAGAGGCCTGCTGTTGAATAATCGTTGTAATTTTTTCCGCGCTTTCTGCAGTAATTTCAGAAGCATTTTTTATGCTTTCAAAACGTGTTTCAAGATTTTTTGCATTTTCAACACCAAGTTGAATTTTGTCCGTTCCGTTTTCACTTGTAAGAATAAGGTCATCAGAAGATTCCTGAATTTCAGTGATTTTATTTTTAATTTCTTTTGTGCTTTCAATAATTCCGTCTGCAAGGCGTCTGATTTCATTTGCAACAATATGAAAATTTTTTCCGCTGCTGTTTGTATTGTTTGCTTCAAGTTCAGCGTTAAAAGCAATAATCTTTGCCTGGTCTGCAACAGAATTGATAAGAGAAACAATACTCCAGATGTTTTCGATTTTTTCACCTAAATCTTTTATTCCTTCAATTGTATTCATATTTGTTGCTGCAATTTCTTCAAGCTGCTTCATGTTTGCTTTGATGAATGAAACACCTTCTGCAACAATATTATTTGTCTTAACGGCAACTCCAGAAACATCCTGAATTCTCTGTGAAATATCTTCGCTTAATGCAGTGTTGTCTTCCATAGTTGCAACAATTTCTTTTACGGCTGCACTCTGATCTTGGGCAGTTGCAGAATTTTCTTTTGCTGAAACAACAAGACTCTGTGCATCTTCAAAAAGCTGTTCCGCAAGTTTTTCTTCATCCTTTTTAAGTTTCTTTGTTATCTTGATATTCAAAATTGAAACAACAATACTGAAGATAATCATAAATAATTCAAAGATAACCATCAGCTTTGAGATGTGGCCTTTAAAATCACTTACGAGACCTTCGGTAACAATAAACCATGGTGCATTTCCGATTTTGCAGACAGCATAATAATTTTTACTGTTCAAGAAAGTTTTTGTTTCACCGTCGAGCCATTTGTTTTTATTTCCAGAATATGAAGTTTCATCCATCCAGTTTGCAGCCATTACTTTGGAAGAATCTTCATTTGTAAGGAACAATCCGTCCGCAGTAATTAAATTCAGTTTTGCATTTTTTGAAATCTGCATTGATTTAATTTCTGACACAAGATCATCCAGAAGGATATCGCTGGCAATTACACCTCTAAGATTATTTTTAGAATCATAAATTGCCTGAGAAATAGTAACGCAAAGTTCTCCGGTATTTGCATCAATGTATGGTTTTGAAAAAGTAGTCTTTCCTTTATTTTCAACGGCTTCAATAAACCAGCCTCTTTCTACCGGTTCAAAGTTTTTTGGAGGATTCCAGCCGGCAGTATTAATAAATTTTCCGCCGTCAGATATTCTTTTTGCAGGAGCGTAATACAGCATGGATACATATTTATCAAGATTATTAGAAAGAACATTTAACAGCTGTTCAAGTGTTTTATCTTCATTATATTTTGAAGCAAAAGTTGCAAAGTTATTTACATTTAAAATAACCGGATCCATACTTCCACTGACTGAAGAATTCAGTTTATGAACAGAGAGCTCCAGCTGGTTTTTCATGTATGATTTTAAAATCTGATTTGTGACAAGATAAAAAAAAGTACAGGCGATTATCGTAATAAAAAGAAGTGGTGCAAACATTCCCAAAAAAAGCTTGCGGGATTTTTTGTTTCCGCTCGAACTGGATTTGTTTCTTGCCATAAAGGCCTCCGATTGAAAAAATATCCTGCTTTTAATTCTATTGCGAATATTTCCATTTACAAGGTAAGGGAAAAAAATTGCAGGGGGGGGGAGAAAACTTCGGATTGGTTTCGGTGAATAAAAAAGGGATGCCTTAGAATGGCACCCCGGATTTTAAATGCTTGATTTGTTTTATTTGCAGTATTCAGTAAGCTTCTGATGAAGCTGATAAGCAGAAAGTCCGGTTTCAACAAGCTGAGCGTGAAGTGCATCTGCCATAGGATATAGTGAAATCTTATAGGTACGCCACGTACCTTTGTTATTAACATTAGAATTGAAATCTTCAACGCGAAGTTCAAATGAGTTGGCAATTTCACTCTTCAAAAGGTCATACTTAGCACCGTTTTTAACGGCATAATAAACTTCTTTTCTGTGGTATTCGTTTATGGAACCTACGACTACAAACTGTACAAGCTTACCATTATAGAAGAACTGTGATGGATACTGATAAGACATTGTGTCGGACGTTGTACCATAATTAACTTCCTTAACGTCGAAAGACTGGAACTTTCCACTATAATCCTTCTCATAAGCAGCATCATAAAGCTCGAAAAGATTATAAGCTTTCGGATTTTTGTCTACCATCACATACTTTGTGTATCTTCCACGGTTAAGGGTATAAACACCAAAGGTACTTGGAAGATATACAGTTGGCTCAGTCGGCTGTGTTGGCTGAACAGCCGGAGTTGTTGTAGAGCCAGTGTTTCCTGAGTTTCCTGAACCTGAGTTGCTACCTGAATCAGTATTTTCAGGTGTTTTAAGTTTAAGCTGGTCACAAGGAACCCAACCTGGATTTGCTGGAGCTGTTGGCTGAACGACTGGAGTTTCTTCAGGACTTGGCTCTGCAGGAGAATTTTCCAGATTGGAACTTGCAGGCTGCTGACAGGCAGTAAGTGTTAAAAGAACAAAAAGAATAAAAATCATGTGCTTCATATCTGCATCTCCTTTGATTTTATAATGCGTATGTACAAAATCAGACTTTATATCTATGAATACATCAATCATAAATTTTTTTAAATTGTTTTTATCTGGAATTCCAAGGTAATTTTTTATGATTTGGATTGCACCTTTCCATTCATCTTTTGATTTTGGGCCGGAGACAGAATCATCATTTATAAAATAGATATTGATCAAATATGCATCAATTCCATTCAAAACACGCAGGTAATATAAGTGAGCTATTCTGTTGGCATATTGATAAAATGTTCCGGACCAATCAATCAGATTATTGATGTTAAGATATTCTTTTACTTCAGAAAATGAATCCATTATTAAAGATTTTGACTCAGTTCCTGCTCCTGTCGGTGAAGTAACAATTTCCGGAAGGTTTGCTTTTGCTTCCACGATGAATACTGAATCATCAGCTTTTCCCAATGCATCCCACTGTGGTCCACGCTTAGGCCAAAAATCTGACAGATCATAGCTAATTTTATTTTCCAGATTTAATTTTGCTAAGAAATCTTCGTCCCTGTATTCTGCGAACTGATCATCTTTTAATGGAGACACCCAATCGATTTTTATATTATGCTTGAGTGCTTCAGAAATTTTTTCATCAAGTAAATCTTTTTTTTCATTGATGAGGATCTGTAAATCTTTTAAGCTTCCGTGTGAATTTGAATCTTGGACAAATCTTCCCATTTTTCCTCTCCTGTTTCAGTGCAAATGTCTGCCTAATATTTCTTCTATTATATATATATATTCGCAAGAATTTTTTGCGGTGAGGCTTTAGCTATTGAGGTGTATGGGGAAATCAAGAAATTAATCTTGTGCTTTCACTATCTCTTCAATCCGGCTGATGACGTAAAGCGGGATGTTTGTGAGCCAGTCGTCTTTTCGGAAGTCTGAGAGTGAAGTGCGGACGGAAAATTTGTTCTGCCATTTCTGATGAAAGGCTTTGAGGCTTTTGGCCTGTAAATTTTCGCTGGATTTTACTTCAACAGGAACAATCTGACCTTGTATCTGGATGAGGAAATCAATTTCACCAGAAGAAGTCGGAGAAGAATAATAAAACGGTTTTAACTCAGTCGTTGAAAATAACTGCTGCAAGACATACTGTTCGGTGATTGCGCCTTTAAATTCAACAAAAAATACGTTGTCGTTAAGAATTGTTTTTACGTCTGTTCCGCCTAATGCTCCGAGCAGCCCTATGTCATTCATGAAAATTTTGAATGAATCAAGTTCTTCATAGGCCTTGAGCGGATAGCCCGGTTTTGAAACGCTGTGGACAAGATGAATCAGTCCGCAGTCCGAAAGCCATTGAATTGCAAGCTCAAAATCTTTTGCCCTTGCTCCTTTTTTTATCTGTCCGTACATGAATTTTTTATTTTCCTTTGACAGCTGTGCAGGAAGGGAATTCCATACTTGATTCAATCTTGTGCACAATTCCGGTTTTGCATATTTTGAAAAATCCTGCTCATAAACTTTTAAAAGCGTATTTTGAATCTCGCGTACTTTATTCCAGTCCTGTTCATCAATAAAAGACTGTACGGCCTGCGGCATTCCACCGATATAAAAATATTCTTTCATACGCTGAATGATGCGGTCTTTAAAACTCAGTATCAGATCCCAGTCATTGTCTTTCAATATTGAGTTCATCTGCTCGTTTTCAACTGCCTGAAGATATTCCATGAACGAAAGCGGATAAAGGTTCATGAGTTTTACTTTGCCAACCGGAAAATTTGTTCCCTGATGAAGCGCCACTCCCATTTGACTTCCGGCTGCAATTACCGCATATTCCGGTGCATCTTCGCAAAAATACTTAAGGCTTGATAGCGCACGAGGAACTTCCTGCACTTCATCAAAAATTATAAGGGTCTCATCTGGTTTTATTGTTATTCCTGTATGTGCAGATAGTGCGAGAATTATTCTGTTTATGCTGATGTCACTCTCAAAAAAATTTTTCAGGGTTGAATTGTTGTCAAAATTTATGTATGCGACATTTTTAAAATAGCGTCTGCCGAATTCTTTCATTGCCCAGGTTTTTCCAACCTGACGGGCACCTGTAAGAATAAGCGGTTTTCTGTCTGCGGAGTTTTTCCATTGTTCAAGCTGCCTGAAAATGTCTCTGTTCATGATTTTATGCTACACTTTTTATTCGCACTTTTCAAGGTTTAACTACACTTTTTATTCGCACTTTTTGCTTGAATTCAACACTTTTTAGGCGGACTTTTGATACCTCCACCACACTTTTTATTTGCACTTTTATTTTACTCTCAGATATTAAAAGACGTAAAACGGCTTAAAAAACTTGTGTAAGTACTTTTTTTTATAGTATGAATAATCTAACTTTATAATAGTTATGATGAAAAAATTATTCATGGTATCGGTTGTGCTTGCGCTTGCTGTAAGTACTGTAATCGCAAAGCCTTCAAAGAAGAAGGTTGAGGCAGAAGGAGAAGAGCAGGTTTATGAAGTACACAAGAAGGATTCTGATGACGGCGGATATAATCACGTTACAGGCTGCGACTATCTTGGAAAGAGCTATCATAAAATTCTTGACAAGAAGATCCTTCAGAAATATCAGAAGGAAGGAATTGATGAGCTGTATCTCGTATTCGCAAACAGAAATGTGATTTACAATTCTTCGGTTAAAGTTTCAATTAAGTATGTATATTACAAGGATGGCGAGGCATCGGCTTCAGCTGATGAAAGTGCTGAGTAAGATTTTTTGATCATCCTTAAGGAAAAATATAAAAGCCCTGAACGTTCAGTCTTGATTTTGAACCGCTTCAATTTTCAGATTGTCTTTCAGGGCTTTTTAAATTATTTATCCGCGAAATCTGATTTTTATTCCTTCATCAATAAGGAACGCCGGTGAACAGTTCGAACTGTTTGTATCCCTGGTAGCGCAGCATGAGGATTCCGTTGCATGAACGGCATCCGGCTTCTCTTGCTCTTGCCATAATCGGTGTTTCAGCCGGCATGTAAATAATGTCAAACACGATTTCTGTTCCGTTGAATTCATAGAAATAAATCGGATCGTTATCTGCATTTGAAGGACCTTTTGCATGCATTCCTTTTGAAGTTGTCTGAATGATTATCTGCGAATATTTTTTCAGCATTTCATTTGATTCAGGACCGAGGGATGCATATTTGAATCCGTATTTTTCTGCAAGCATTTTTGCTTTTTTCAATGTTCGGTTGAATACGCAGGCATCAGCTCCAAGTTCTTTTACAGCGTATGCGATTGCTTTTGCAGCTCCTCCCGCACCGATAATTGCAACTTTTTTGCGTTTAAGATTCTTAAAGCCTGTAAATTCAAGAAGAGCCTTTGAAAATCCGTAGGCGTCTGTGTTGTAGGCAAACCATTGGCAGCCTCTTCTTACAAGTGTATTGCTTGCTCCGATATCTTTTGCACAGTCATCAACATAACTTGCTTTGTCTAAAACAGCTTCCTTGTGCGGAACAGTTACAGACATTCCTTCAATTCCAACTGTATCTGCAAACCGGAGTGCCTGATCAAAGGTTTCAGCGGCAAACGGAATGTAAAGAGAATTCATCCCGTGATTATCAAAGCCTGCATTGTGAATTACAGGGCTTGAGGTTCCGGTTAAAGGCCATCCTGTAATTCCAAAAATTTTAGTCTGATCAGTTACTTCCCTGAAATGATAAATATTTTTCAGCTGAGTTACGTCGATGTGAGTAATATTTGAAACATTTTCCATCTGATCCGGGGCGGTTGTATAAGTCAAAAAGTTTTTGAGTTTAGCTCCAAGAAGGCGTGTTGGAATTCCGACATTTCCCATTGCAACAAGGATGTGGTTGTTATCCCTGAGAAGGCTTGCTTCTTTAAAAAGATTTGTAACGTCATCAAGAGTTTCCGGCATGAATGCGATTTTTGGAATTTCAAATCTTGAGCCTTTGAGCTTCTGCAGTCTGTTTGCAATATTGTGAATAGGTTCATTCATTGCATGAACACTGCGGATTATCTGAGTTCCAAAAGCTAAAGTTGCTTCTTCAAGGCTTGGAATGTGGAAATCTTCTTCAAAATCAACAAACTGAAAATTCTGACTTTTATCTTCATCTGCAAAAGAAAGAGCACGTGCAAAAAGAATCGTTCTTGCGCTTTCACCTTCAACAAACTGTCCGCCGTCAATTTTTCTTCGGATTGTAAGAAGACACGGAATTTTTGCCAGAGAAGGAAATCTTCTAACATAAAGGCGCTCATCATCATCCAGGTGATCAACGCGAAGTTCTACCATATCAATGTATTTTCTGTATTTATTAAGAATTTCAAGATCTTCTTTAAGTGTTTTTCCTGTCAGAACCAGGCAGATTTTAGGCAGTTCCATGTTTTCCTCTATATAACTGTTAAATTTGTGAAAGTACTTTTGCTATACTGTCGTGAATTATTAAATCAGCAATATTGTCGTTTGCTGTAGGATCTCTATTTATAAGGATGATTTTATCTCCCCTGAAGTATCTGATAAATCCTGCGGCAGGATATACTGTAAGTGAAGTTCCCCCGATAATTAAAAGGTCCGCGCTGCTGATTGCAGAAAGTGCGCCGTTTACAGTTTCATCATCAAGGCCTTCTTCGTAAAGAACAACATCCGGTTTGATTATTGAGCCGCATTCATCACAGCAGGGAATGCCGTTTTTGTCTTCATGAGATTTTATGTATTCTGCATCGAAAAATTTGTGGCATTTTGTACAGTAATTTCTGAGTATGCTTCCGTGGAGCTCAAAGACTTTTTTGCTTCCGGCTTTCTGGTGCAATCCGTCTATATTCTGAGTTACTACACCAATCAGTTTGCCTTTTTGTTCCAGTTCTGCAAGTTTTTTGTGAGCATTATTCGGCAGGATTTCTTTTTCGCTGTTCTGGAGCATTATTTTTTCGCGATAGAATCTGTAGAATTCTTTAGGATTATTATGGAAGAAAGTTGCACTTAAAATCGTTTCAGGCGGATAATCCCACTGCTGATTGTAAAGACCGTCAGTACTCCTGAAGTCCGGGATTCCGCTTTCCGTAGAAACTCCGGCCCCACCAAAAAAGACAATGCGGCTGCTTTTTTCAACAAGTTCCTTTAATTCAGAAATTTTATCACTCATATTTTGTAAGTTTAATCTTTAGTCATTTATTATGCAAGAATGGAGCAAGTTTTATATGGTGCAAATACTATAAGACAAAAGAATCAAATTTCAATCGGTTTTAAATAAAAATTTGACAGTTGGAGATTTTGGACTTATTATAAATTCAGTATTTTGGCGGTAGAATATTAAAAAAATTTTCTGTTGAATTTTGCAGCTTTGTTTTTTGCTCTAAATATGGTAATTTTAGAAATTTCTGCCGATAATTTAAAATATGTAATTTAAATACAAAACAGGAGCGGTTTGTATGAATAAAAAAGTATCAATTATTATGGCAGCTATGCTTTCTTTCTCTTTCTTTGCTTTTGCTAAAAAGGGTGTTGAAGAAAAAAAACTTGGACCTGAAAACAGCTGGCAGGAACAATTTGATATCAACAACCATAAGCCTGGAAAGTACAACATTCTTGTTACTGCAGAGGATAAGGCTGGAAACAAGTCGATTGCAGGACCATACAATATGTATATTGATCCTGAGTCGGATCTTCCTGTTACTGGAATTACAAACCCTGTAAAGAACATGAGGGTTACAGGAAACCTCAACATTGTCGGTACTTGTGTTGATGATGATAAAGTTTCTGAAGTATGGCTCATTCTTGACGGTGACAAAGAACATCCTGTAAAAGCTCAGGGAAAAGAATTCTGGTCATATTATCTTGATACTACAAATCTCTTTGAAGGACCGCATACAATAGAAGCATACGGTATTGATAATGGTAATCCTGAAGCATACCGCGACGAAAACGGAAAAATTGATCAGTCTAAAGTTATTCCAAAAACGGGACATCCTGTAAAAGTTACATGGCAGCTGGACAGACGCGCTCCGGTTACAGAAGTTCAGAACCTTGTAATGGGACAGCTTGTTTCTGGCGGAATCAGTCTTAAAGGACGCGTTAGAGACGGTAACGGAATAAAAACTCTTGAATATAGTCTTGACGGCGGAAAATCATACGAATACGCAAAGTTAAAAGAAGAAAAATACAAGGTCAGAGATGAAGAAGGTCTTATAAGTGAATTCAGATTCGATATTTCAGTAAATACAAAGGATTTTAAGGACGGTGTTGCAACCTGCTGGTTTAAGGCAACAGATGAAGCAGGATCTATCGGTCGTTATGCATTCCTTTATTTTATTGATAACACAAAGCCTGATGTAAAAGTTGTTACACCTGGGGACGAAGAAAAGAACGGTGTATTTACAGTTGCAGGTTATGCAAAAGATATAATCGGTGTTAAGAGCCTTACCTGGCAGTGGGGAAAGGAAAGCGGAGAATTTGAACTTACTCCTGGAAATCCATACTGGGTAAAGGAAGTTGATTCACGCGGAATGAGCGGAAAGCAGGATTTTATTGTTACAGCAACAGATACAATGGGTAACGTTGTTGTTGTTAAGAAAGGAATTAAGCTTAATCAGGAAGCAGATAAGCCTGTTGTAACAATTAATTACCCTGGAAACGGAGTAAATGTTGAAGCTGAAGACGGAACTCTTTTTGTCCGCGGTATTGTAAAGGATGATGACGGTCCTGTTTCAGTAACATATAAGCTTGATAATGGTGAAGAAAAGACAATTGACTGCGTAGGAGTTTTCTCTGCTCCTTTACCAGGTACTCTTGCATACGGATCTCATTCAGTTACAGTTTATGCAACAGACAGATACGGAATTAAGGGAAATCCTGTTACAACGACATTTAATTCAAAAGGCGGCGCTCCAGAATTTGGAAAAGCGGTATATAAAGAAGGCGGTTCATCAAGAGAATTTAAGAATGGACTTATTGCAAATCCTGAATCAACAGGCGTGTATGAAATTCCGGTAAGCTCAGTAAGCGGACTTGCTTCTATTGATTATACTGTTTCATGGGGAAGAAAAGGACTTATCCCGGGAAGCGTAACATTAAAGGGTGGCGAAAAATCAGCAGTAGTTTCAGTGCCTGTTACAGGTGAAAAATATCCTTGGGGTGCTATTAAAGTTGACATCAAGGCAAAAGATATTTTTGGAAAAGAAACTTCATGCGGTGCAGTTATAAACCTCAGAGACCTTACTCACATGTACACAGATAAGCCTGGAGTTTATTTTGAAGACAGTACTGTTTCTGCAGAAGGCGTTGCTGTAATTGATAAAAACGTTCCTCTCACAGGATATTTTGCAGGTGCACGTCTTTCAAATGTTGAACTTGTTCCTGCTCAGAAAAATGTTGAAGCATCCTTCAGCGGACAGACAATCACTTTGCGCGCTTATGCAACAACAGATGAATTTGAAGTTCGGGCAACAACTGTTTCAGGTGCAACTTATTCATCAAGAAAAATCAAGTTCCTTAATCAGCCTGCAAAACCAAAACTCACTGTAACAGCAGGAGACGCAAATGCAGACAAGGGAATTCCATTTATCTTTAAGACAAGCTCAGACAGATTCAGAGTAAGCGGAAACGTTTCAGATTCTTCTCTTAAAGTTAAATATCATATTCTTGCTGTAAAGGCAGAACTTGCAAATGACGCAGTTGTAACATCATCAGCTGTAGTTCCTGCAAGTGAATGGGTAGAAGTTCCTGTTACAGGCGGCGGAAATTTCTCTGTTACAGACTTGAGCTATGAATCATTTGTTGACGGTGTTTCTGTTCTTGAATTTGTTGCAGAAAGAGAAAATGGTGATTATGCTTCACAGGGTGTATTTGTTAAAAAGCTTCCTCTTGCTCCGGCAGAACCAGTTCTTGATGCAAAGGGAAAACCAATCAACATGGACAGTCCTAGAGTTTACTGGCTCAGCGGAAAAGATCACTATGGTATTGCTCTTTATCAGGATTCTGTAAAACTCGACAAAGAATTTAAATATGTAAGAAGTGAAAATCTTCGTGCAGATGAACCGGCCCTTACATTTACTGTAGCACCGGCAGAACAGAGCGGAAAACCTGTTTCATATTCAGCACCATCAATTCATCCACAGGCTCCAAGTAAAATCGATGCAAGAATTGCAACAATTTCTGGAGAAAAATACAAGAGCGGTATGAGTGTTACTCTTGCAAAGGGTGCAGGAAAAGAAGCTGGTAAAAATGCAATTCTTTCAATAACAAGTAAAGCTCAGATTAAGGGCGTTTCATATAAGATTACAGGTGCACCTACAGCAGGCGGATCAAATGCAGCGGGTGCAGCAACTATTGAACAGAAGTCTTACAATGAAGCAGAAGGAATTTATGAATATGAGGCAACAATTCCTCTTGAAAATCTTCCTGCAAGAATTACAACTCTTGAAGCAGCAATTACTGACTCAAAAGGATTTACAAAAAATCTTAAGGGAACATTTACTGTAGTTCGCTCTTATGACATTGTTGATAGTGAAGCAAAAATTTACTGGGTTGCAGGTGAAGGCTCAAGATATGATGCAGACCTTGAAGCTTATGTAATTAAAAATGGAGCTCCACTTATCGGTTATGCAAATGTTCCGGGGCCACTTGAATCAGCAGTTGTACGCGGAGAAGTTACAGGACTTACTGCTACAGTTGAAGGAAACGTGATTAAAGTTACTGGTGTTACAGATGGAACATACAGGGGAGTTACAGTTCGTGCAAAAGCAGCTGACGGTGGATCTTATATTTCTCCGGAAGTAAATGTTATTGCAGATTCTACTCTTCCAAAAATCAAGCTTTCTTCTCCATCAGACAATGTATTTGTAAGAAATAAAATTACAATTGCAGGTACAGCAAGTGACGCAAATGGAATTGTAAAAGTTGAATACTCAATTCAGGATGATAAAGCATTAATCAAGAATAAAGACGGAAGTACAACAGGCGGAGATGCAGAATGGAAAAATGCTTATCCGATGAAGTCTGGTGAATTCGGAGTTGGTGTAGATCTTTCAGCTTATGAAGACGGCTATATCCCGATTTCAATTCGTGCAGTAGATAAAACTGGAAGCGTTGGATATTACAAGACAACAGTTCACAAGGATACAACTCCTCCAGAAGTTAAGGTTATTCTCCCGGATGCAGAAGCAGTTGTAAACGGTGAAAATACAATTCTCTTTGAAGTTACGGATGCAGGTCGCCTTGATAAATATACATACACAAGTGCGGGCGGCGGAAAATACAGTGCATTCAAGAAATATCTCAAGCCGGAAGAAATCCCGGTAAAAAAGACAACAGCAGATGACGGAACTGAAAAGCCTGTTTCAGACAGATTTGATTCCCTGAGGACAATGAATAGTTCTATGCCATATATGCGTGTCGGAACAAAAGATGCTCCAATCGATAACAAGATGGCATTTACTTTTGCTGATGATATTGGAAATACAACTACAATTTCAAAGTACGATTTTAAGGTTGATGAAAAGAGCGATAAGCCTGTTACAGAAATTCATCTTCCTGAAGAAATGCAGGTTGTAACAACCGACTTTACAATTTCCGGCGTTGTTTATGATGATGATGGTCCATGTAAGGTTTATTACAAAATTGACAAGGGTGAATATAAGCTTATTTCAGACGAACTTGCATCGAGCTTTAAGATTAATGTTCCTCTTTCTTCAATGACAGATAACGAGCATACAGTTTCAGCATATTCTGTTGACGTAAACGGTGTTCGTGGTGAAGAAGTTGTACGTAAGTTCCGAGTTTCTCTTGAAGAACCAAAGGGCGGTATGACAGAGCCTGAAATCAGCAAGACTGTAAAAGAAACAATTACTCTCAAAGGTTGGGCAAGCGATAAAAACGGAATCAGCAAAGTTCAGATTTCTGTGGATAACGGTGCAACATTTAATGATGCTGTCGGAACAACTTCATGGTCTTACAAATTTGATACACGCGTTATTCAGGACGGAACTCATGTAGTATTCATTAAGATTTGGGACGGATATGAAATTACAGGTCTTTACTCATCTTTGATCAACATTGATAATACTCCTCCAAATCTCAATCTGGAATTCCCTCTGGATAATACTACAACTTCAAAGAAGATTTTCTTCAGCGGTCAGACAACAGATAATATCAATCTTACAAATTTGTACATTACAATCCGCAGCCTTGAAGGAAGAACGATTCCGGAACGTCTTGCAAAACGTGTTCTTGAACCGGATGAAATTATTACTCAGAGTCTCGACATCAGTGAACTTAACAGCGGATTCTATAACATTGAACTTACAGGTACTGATGCTGCAGGAAATATTTCTCGTGTAAGCCGCAACATTAATCTTGATAAGACACGCCCTCTTGCAAAGGTAAGTATTCTTTATCCTTTGAATGGCGAGCATTGTCAGGGTGAATTCAGCGTGTTCGGAACTGCATACAGTGAAAAAGAAGATCCTGTTGTTTACACAGAACTTTATATTGACGGTCGCAAGATGGAAGAGCTTGGACGTTCAGAACTTACTCCAAGCGGCTACTTCAAGTTCAGCGTTAAAGAAAAGCTTTCTGCAATTTCTGTAACAATGAAAGATGAAAACGGAAATGACTACACTGTAACTCAAGGAACTGATTATACTCTTAAACCAGGTAGACATTCTTATCAGACTATTGCAGTAACAAAAGTTGGTAAGAGAATCGTTTCAAATGAACAGACATTTATTTATAATCCTATTGGACCGTGGGTAACTCTTGATAACTTTACATATGGTGACTTTGCAAGAAACCGCCCGCTGCTCAAGGGTAAAGCAGGTTACATTCTCAGTGAAGAAGAAATTGCTGAGATGAAAGATAAGTCAACTCCAAGTGACAGACGCAATGAACTTTTGAACAGAAAGGTTAAGCGCGTATGGCTCAGCTTTGATAACGGAAAAACATATCAGCCTGTTTCAAAAGAAGGAAAGAACAAGTGGGAATTCCGCGTAGAAAATCTGGATATTCCTGCAGGTGAACACTTCATGCTTGTTAAGGCAGAAATGTATAACGGAGCAAATGCAATTACAAGAACAGTTGTTCAGGTTGATAGAGAAGCACCTTCAATCAAGCTTATATCTCCTGGAGAAAGCGGACGCTATAACCAGAAGCTTAGTTTCGAAGGACTTTCAAAAGACGATGTTGACTTGAGCTCTGTTACACTTACATTGCGTAAGGGTGATAAGGCTGCTTATGAAGTTCCGGGATTTATTCAGGGACTTTACTTCGACGCTTCATTCTGGGGTGCAACACTTTACAATGTTGGCGTTGGTCTTACAGCATTTGATGGAGCCGTTAAGGTTCAGGTTAACTTTGGTCAGTTTACACAGGAACAGCGTGATTCAGTTTCAGGCTTCTTGGGTCGTCCAAATACTGCTGGTCGATTCGGAGGAAATGTATTCGGCGGAAAGATTATTGCTCAGCTTGCATATCTTCCGTTCAGATATTTCTTTGGTCGTGACTGGGACTGGCTTTCTGCAACTGTAGCAATCGGTGCAAACTTCTCATACTTTACGGAAACAGGTGCCGGTCTTGCAACGGGAGAAAAAGTTCCACAGATGCTTTCAGCTTTGCTTATGCAGGTTGAATTCCCGAGAATTACGGTTGCAAACTGGAGCCGCTTCAGAACATGGGCATTCTACGTTGAACCTCAGCTCTGGTTTATTCCGTCGGATGTTGCTGGTGGAGACGCAAAGAAATTTGTTTACACAACATCATTCGGTATAAGAACGAGCGTGTTCTAAAATATTGAATCATATAAAGGCTTCCTGCTCACAAGGCGGGAAGTTTTTTTTTGCACAAAATTTAATTTATCTGCTAGAATGACAAAATGAATATCTGCCTTTTTTCACACGATGAAATAAACTTACCATTGAGTACTAAAGATCCGCGTGGTCAGCATTTGATTAAAGTTCTTCATAAAAAAGCCGGGGATTCTTTTGCTTGCGGAGAAATCGGCGGAATGGCAGGAACGGCAGAAATTGTAAAAATAGAAAATGAGCAGATTGAATTTTCTTTTACGCCGCAGACTGACGGGAAAAAACTTTTTCCTCTTTCAATGATTATTGGATTCCCGCGCCCTATTCAGCTGAAAAGACTTCTACGTGATATGGCAGCACTTGGCATTGAATGTGTTCATCTTTGTGCAACTGAACTTACAGAAAAATCTTATCTTGATTCTGATCTTGCAAAAACAAATGCAGGTTATCAGATGCTTTTAGACGGAACGGTGCAGGCTGGTTCAACACATGTTCCGCAGCTTGTAATTCACAAGTCGCTCAAAGAGTGTCTTGAAAAAATCGACAAAAACTGTAGTCTATATGCGCTGGATAATGTGAGTCCTGTTTCAAGTCTTATACAGGAAATTCAAAAGGCTCCTAAAAAAGCTGTTGCTGCAATTGGAAGTGAACGCGGATGGACTGACCGGGAAAGAAAAATGCTTGTTGAATCCGGGTTTGTTCTTTTAGGAATGGGAAACAGAATTATGAGGACGGAAACAGCTGCAACAGTTTCTGCATCGCTTATTCTTGGAGCAATGGGAAAACTTAATTAAATTGTAAATCAAAATGAAGAAGGACATATATGAAAAAAATTCTTACTGCATCAGTGAATAATGATGTAATAAAAGTTGTTAAGACAGTTTGTAAAGCTTATTCTCAGTATTTTAAAGCTGAGATTTTTGGCGATACTGTTCCTGTCGTAAGTTTTATAAAATACGAAATTCCTGAAATTAAAGTTTTGGATTATTCAAGTGCACCGGCTATTGACTGTGAAGAAATTTTAAATGAAATAAAAGGTGATGCCTGGCTTCATTACGGCGGAATAATTGCTGTCTGTAAAAATTCAGAGCAGGTAATGGAGCTTGAAGAACTTAAGGATAACAATATGATTGCAATCCTTACAGTAAATCAGTTTAAAAGTAATTTTGAGCGAATTCTCAGAATCCTTCAGCAGAATCAGCAGTTTCTTTTTAACCGCGGAATGCAGGATTTAATCGGTGGTCAGGAATCTGGAAAATTTATCTGCGGAAACGATCCGATGGACATCCGCTATTATACAAATTTTCTTGTAAGCTATTTGTACAACACGAACAGAATTTCTGCAGAGGACAGATTTAATCTTCAGGTGAGTCTGATGGAATATTTGACTAATGCTCTTGAACATGGAAATCTTGAAATCTCTTATGAAGAAAAATCCAGAGTGATGGCAGAAGGGAAAGACCTTGTTTCGTACATGAAAGAAAGAAGTCAGCTCCCGGAATTTGCAGACAGAAAAATTCATATTGAATATGTGATTGGAAAATCAAAATCACTTTTTAAAATCCGTGATGATGGAAAAGGTTTTGACTGGAGAAAATTTCTTTCTGATTCTTTGCCGGAAACAGGTGAACTTCATGGTCGTGGAATTGCAATGAGCCGTGAGCTTGTTCAGCGTGTGTCTTATAATGAAAAGGGCAATGAAGTTTCGTTTGAAATTAAAAATCTGAAAAATAAAGTTAATACTGTTCCTGGAATTATGGAACCATTTGGCACAATTGAATATAAGGACAGAGATATTGTATGCCGCGAAAATGAAATTTCAAATGATCTTTTCTTTATTGTTTCTGGAAGATTTGCAGTTTACAAGGGAAGAAAGCTTACTGCAGTTTTAACTCCGAATGATATGTTCATCGGTGAAATGGCATTTTTGCTGAATGACAGAAGAACCGCATCTATTCTTGCAGTTGGAGATTGCCGTTTGATTAAAATTTCTAAAACAGCATTTTTAACTTTGATTCGAAAAAATCCTCATTATGGTGTTTTCTTAAGTAAGATGCTTGCAACACGACTTGCTAAACAGACAAAAGTTACGATGGAATTAAAAGCAAAACTTGAATCTTTATCGTGATTTAATTTTTAAAAGAAATAAGCCTGACTCTCAGAAACGGGAATCAGGCTTTTTGTTTTTTAGATGTATAAACTTTTCTGTTTTATTTTAATCTTAATCTTGCGGCTCTTGCGTGTGCTGCAAGTCCTTCTGCATCTCCAAGATAACCTGAAGCTTCTGCGGATTTTACAGTTCCACTTTTGCCTTCTTTAGTTCGCAGTGTTGTAACAGTCTTGATGAAAACACGAACGCTTAATCCGCCTGTAAATCTTGCACTGCCTGAAGTTGGAAGAGTGTGGTTTAATCCTGCTGCATAATCTCCAAAAACTTCTGCTGCTCCATGACCAATGAAAAGGCTTCCGTAGTTATGAACGATTGACTGAATCTTGTCGCGCTGTGGTCCTTCTTCCATTGCAAGTTCAAGATGCTCAGGTGCTTTTTTATTTGCAAGTTCAGCTGCCTGTTCAAGATTTTCTGTAACAATAATTCTTCCGAATGAATCGATGCTTTGTCTTGCAGTTTCTTTTGTTGAAAGAGTTTCAAGCTGCTTTTCAATTTCTGCTGCAACCTGTTTTGCAAAATCTTCGCTGTCTGTTGCCATTACCGGCTGAGCTACAACATCATGTTCTGCCTGTGCAAGAAGATCTGCTGCTACCCATTGAGGATTTGCGCTTTTGTCAGCAATTACAAAAACTTCTGTAGGCCCTGCAATCATGTCGATTCCAACTGTGCCGTATACAAGACGCTTAGCTTCTGCAACAAATTTATTTCCTGGTCCAACAATTACATCACATGCAGGAATTGATTCCGTACCGAATGCCATTGCTGCAATAGCCTGACTTCCACCGCATGCAAATACCTTTGTTGCACCACAAAGATAGGCTGCTGCCATAATATTTTCGTCTGCATAAGGATTATTGCTTCCATCAGGATTCTTTCTTGGAGGTGTACACAAAACGATTTCTTTTACACCTGCTGCAACTGCCGGTGAAGTTGTCATTATTACAGTTGAAACGAGCGGAAATCTTCCTGCAGGAACATAAAGACCTGCTTTTTCAACTGCAATATTTTTTTGACCTGTGTAAACACCTTCTGCAATTTCCATTTCAAAATCATCAAAGGATTCTCTCTGCTTTTTTGCAAACTTAACTGCAAGATCACGGCTATAGCAGATTGAATTGTAGAGATTAATATTTTCTTTCTGCATTTTTTCTGCGCATGCTTTAAGAATTGATTCTGCAATCAGGAAAGAATCTGGACTTGCAACATCAAATTTTTTACTGTAATCGTGAAGTGCTTCATTACCGCGTGCTTTAACATCTCTTAAAATATCACGTACAGATTGAATTGAGTCACCAAAATCCCGTTCACCAAAAAATGATTTTTCTATTTCAGAAATTTTTTGAATCTTGATCATTGCATTTGTCCTGTTTTATTTTTCTTTGTGTCTTCTGTCCAGTTCGTTGTAAATGTCCTGCCAGTTAACGCCTTCCTTGTAAAGAAGAACGCTCATGAAGTAAAGAAGGTCTGCAGTTTCCCAGATAAAATCTTCTTTTGTTTCTGCATCATCTGTAAGTTCTTCTGCTTCTTCCATGATTTTTTCGCGGACACGTTTATCATTGAGAGTTGCGGTGTAACTTCCCGGGCGTGGATTTGCAAAGCGTTCTGAAATTACTTCGTACAATCGTTCCATGTTGCTTTTTGCAATTGCTTCACTTGAGAAACAGTTCCAGCTTCCTGTATGACATGTTGGTCCGTGTGGTTCAACTGTAGCAAGAATTGTATCCCTGTCACAGTCTGCGCGTAGTTTTACAACTTTAAGGAAATTACCGCTTGTTTCACCTTTAGTCCAAAGTGTGTTTCTTGTTCTGCTGAAGAAAGTAAGTTTTTCTGTATCGAAAGTTTTTTCAAGTGCTTCTTTATTTGAGTAGCCCATCATCAGAACTTCACCGCTTGTGCTTTGTGCAATTACCGGAACCATACCGTTAACTTTTTCCCAGTCAAGACAATTGATGAAGCTTTCTTTCAGTCCAACTTTTCCTGTGTATAAAGCCATTCCAAGCTGAACATCGCAGCCCATTCTTTCAAGTTCAACAATCTGTTCAAGTGAGTTTACACCGCCTGCTGCAACAACACGGCATTTTACTGCGTCCCGAAGTTCCTTCACCATGCCCATGTCAGTTCCCTGCATGCAGCCTTCTTTTTCAACACAGGTGAACAAAAGCTCTGACGCATATTTTTCAGCTTCTTTTGCGCCGTCAATCATTTTGATGTTTGCAGTTTCAGTCCAGCCTTTAAGTGCAATCATTCCGTTAATTGCATCAACTGAAATAATCACTCTCTGCTTACCGATTGTCTTATTGAGTTCTTCAAGAAATTCAACATTCAAAATCGGGTCGCTTTCTGATTTTCTTTCTGCATTCCATGCTGCTGAACCGATGATTACTTTTTCTGCGCCAAGAGAAATAAGTTCGCGCGCTTTTTTTACATCACGGATTCCACCGCCGACACGAACATTTGCTTTTCTCAAAAGTGACTTTAAAAGTTTTGTATTTGCAGTGTTGCCTTTTTCATCTGTATGTCGCATTGCTGCATCAAGATCAATGATTGCAACTTCACCATATTTATTAAAATCATTAATTAAAGCATCAGCATCATCACGCTGAAGTACCAGGTCTTTGCCGTTTTTTAACTGGACAACGTGTCCGTCTTTCATATCAATAGAAGAAATTACCATGGTTATGAATTATATAGAAAAAACATGAAAAATGAAATACAGGCAGTGCAGTATAAAGCTTAATCCATTGTATAACAGTTCTAATTCAGATATACTTTTGCACAGGGGTTCATATATGACTGAAAAAAAGATAATGGCTTTATTGATGTCTATATTGCTTACTGCCGCATTTTTTTCCTGCAGAAAGAAAAATCAGCTTGCACCAAAAGTTGTAAAGGCAATTGAAGTTCACAAGCAGATTATTAAAATTCAGGAAAAAATGGATTGTATGAATTCTGATGATGAAATAAAACTTGAAGATTTTGAACAGCAGCTTAGTTCATGTCAGAGTGAGTATGAATTTCTTCTGAATAATTTTACTGAAGTTGAACAAAAACAGTTTGAAGAAGAAATTTCTAAATTGGGGAAGTAAAATGAAAAAAGCAGTTTTATCAATTTTAATTTTATGTTTTGTGTTTATTTCATGCGGAAAGAAAACTGAAAAAGTTAAGTACGCTCCTTCTAAAGTTGACCGTTACATGGAAAACTGTAATGAAATCAGGGCAGTTGAAAAAGAACTTGATAATCTTCCATGGAAAAATGAAGATGTTTCTGACAGATACAACAAGCTTCGTGACAGAGTAGAATATCTTGAAAAAAAATCTGCTGACCTTTTATCCCAGATGTCCCGCGAAGAAAAAGAAGAAGTCAACGCACGTATTGATGATTTAGATTATTAAACTTTAAATCACCATAATTATATGTTATAATTTTTGTTATGCAGATAATTCCAGTAGCAAGTGGTAAAGGTGGAGTCGGAAAGAGTCTTTTAAGTGCAAATTTGGCAATCGCACTTGGGCAGGCAGATAAAAAAGTTTTGCTTGCTGACCTTGATTTGGGAGCCTCAAATCTTCATCTTGTAATTGGCCAGGTTAATTCAAAAGTCGGAATTGGAACTTTTCTTTCCGGTCAGTCAAAATTTGAAGAAATTATTTTCCCTACAGATTATAAAAATGTATTTTTCATTGCCGGAGATTCTGAGCTTCCCGGTCTTACATCTCTCAAAGTAAGTCAAAAAAATGAACTTATAAAAAATTTCAATAAACTGGATAAAGAATACGATTATCTGATCCTCGATCTTGGAGCAGGAACTCATCTTACAATTCTTGATATGTTCCTTCTTTCTCCGCAGGGAATTGTTGTTACTGCACCGACTGTAACTGCTACATTAAACGGCTATCTTTTCCTGAAGAATGTTGTATTCCGCATGATGTACAATACCTTCAAAAAAGGTTCAAAAGCTTATGAGTATCTTGAAACATTGAAAAAAGATTCTCTTTCTTTGCAGCGCCTTTATATTCCAAAATTGATTGAAACTCTTGATTCTGTAGATCCTGAATCAACAGCATTATTTAAAAAACGCATGGAAGAATTTCATCCGCGCCTTGTACTCAATATGATTGATGATCCAAAGGATGCAGACCGTGCTCAGAAAATCAGAAGAAGCTGTCAGCAGTACCTTGATCTTGAACTTGAGCATCTTGGTGTAATTTACAGAGATACTCTCCAGGATAAAGCACTTTCTTCAAAGCTTCCTGTAATTGTGTATAAACCTCAGTCTCTTATTGGTCAGGCTATTTATCGTGTTGCAGAAAAAGTAATGCAGTCTGAAACACTTAAGTTTGATGAAGAATATGACCTTACACAGGCCAGCGAAACTTCTTTTGAAATTGCAAATGAAGAAGCAGAAGACGGATATTCTCAGAAAATGGCATATGTGGAAGAGCTTGCAGGAACTGGTGCTTTAACTGCTGGTGAGCTTGCAGAAACTTTGAAGCAGCAGCAGTATGAGATTACGGCTCTTAAGACAGAAAATAATTTCCTTAAAAAGAAGCTTCTTGAAGCTGCAGCACAAGGTTTTAAAGTTTAAATTAAAAATTAAAAAAATAGAGTTACATTATGAGTGAATTTCTTTACATAAATTATCCTTCATGGATTCATCCTGAAGTATTTCCAGGAGTACCTGTACTTGGTTTAATCCGCTGGTACGGTCTCATGTATATTGTTGCTTTCTGTACAGCATATTATATTTTGAAAAAGCAGCTTAAAGAGGGTGCTTTTGATTCTCCAGATAAAAAAGCAACTGAAGATGATATTTTCAGTTTTATTGCTTTCAGTATTGCATTCCTTTTGATTGGTGCACGAGTATTTTCAACTCTTGTGTACGATACTTCTGGATTGTACCGTGAAAAGCCATGGCTTATTTTCTGGCCTTTTCAAGAAGGCTGCAAATTTACAGGTCTTCAGGGAATGTCTTATCATGGTGGATTTATAGGCGGATTTTTAGGAATTGTGATCTGGTGTAAAATTCACAAAAGATCAATGTGGCAGTGGATTGACGCAATGGCTGTTGCAATTCCTGCAGGTTACACTTTTGGCAGAATCGGAAATTTCTTAAATGGTGAGCTTTACGGAAGAATCACAGATGCTCCATGGGGCGTTGTTTTTCCTGATGCAAATAAATTCAGCGGAAGTATCCAGTGGGTAAAAGATTTTGCTCTAAAAATCGGGATGGATGTATCGGATACTTCTGTACTTAATCTGCCGCGTCATCCAAGTCAGCTTTATGAATCATTTTTTGAAGGAATTGTCCTTTTTGCTGTACTCTGGTTCCTTAGAAAGAAGAAGCCTTTTGAAGGTTTTATGACATGCGCTTATATTTTCGGCTATGGTTTTGTTCGCTTTATAATTGAATATTTCCGCGAGCCGGATGCTGATATCGGATATCGCTTCGGGGATAAGAGTGCATCTCTTTCATTAAATACTTCACTGACAAACATCAGTACAGGCCAGGTACTTTGTTTCGGCATGATGCTCTTTGCAATAGGTCTTGGCCTTGTACTTTTTATAATCAACAGAAAGAAAAATCAGAAAAATGATTTAATCTGAATCTTTCCCTGAATTTTTTGAGCTTAATCCCGCAGCTTTTGTAAAAACTTTTTCTATGTACTGAGCTTCACCTTCGCTTAAAGCTGCGCGCGAAAGAATATCTCTCCAGAAAAGTTCCATATCTTTTTTGCCTGTAATTTTGAAAAAACCGATTTTCTGGAGACTTTCTGTTATTTCTGCTGTTGTTTTTTTGAGTCGTTTACCGGTGATAGGTGTGTAGCCCATTTTATTTTTTTCGTTGAATCGGAATAAGGTGTAGCACATAATCTGTACGGCATGGCTAAGGTTGAGAGAGCCGAATTCATCGCTTGAAGGAATTGTTACGCCCATTGTGCATTCAAGGATTTCATCATCATCAAGGCCTGTTCTCTCATTTCCGAAAACAACGGCTACTTTTGCCTTTGCGGAAATTCTGTTTGCGTTTTTTGCGAATTCTTCGGGAAGAAGAAGCTTGCCCTTTCTTTTTTTACCTCGGCGTCTTGTTGTCCCTGCAGAAAGTGCGCAGTCAGCTGTTGCTTCTGTAATTGAAGAAAAAAATTCTGCCTTGTCAAAAATATATCCTGCGTGAATTGCCAGAACATGAACTTTTTCTATGTCAATTTTTGATTTGTCACCGACAATACGCAAAGTGTGAATATTGCTGTTTGCCATAGCGCGGCATACGGCACCTATGTTTCTCGGTTCATCTGGTCTGCTTAGAACAATGACGATATTATCCAAATTCATGGAATGAATAATAGCACGGGGCAATGTAAAAAAAAAGACCCTTGAGGATTAACTCAAAGGTCTTTGTAATTCACAGATTAAAATTAACCAAGGAATACGTTTCCGTTCTGGTCGATTGCAAGAATTGCCTTACAGTCAGAACAACGAAATCTTCCGCTTTTTGAAGCCTTAAGATGACGTCCGCAAACAGGACAGCTGAAAATCTTAGGGAATACAGTAGATACTGCAACCGGAACTTCCTTGAAGTGTGCAACTGCATCTTCAATTGTTTCCTTGATATTAAAGAACTGACTGAATCCAAGAAGCTGGAAAACTTCATATACCTTAGGCTGGATGTTGAGAAGAACAATATCTCCTCCCTTTGGTTTTACAAGCTTAAGGAATGCAGTGAAAGATCCAATACCTGTTGATGAAACATAGTTCAAGTTTGAACAGTTGAAAATTATATTTGCAAATCCTGCAGCAACGACTTTTCCAATCTGCTTCTGGAAGAATACAGAGTTGTATGTATCAATATAGCCGTTCAATATGATAAGAATCGAATTATCTACGCCTTCAACTTTTTCGAGAGTAATCTTTAAGCTGTCATCTTTGTCATCGTTAAAGCCTGGTACAAAATCGTTATTAGTCATAAATCTCTAACCCCATTTTTAAACACTTATTAGGATAATAAATAATATATATTATGTCAAATATAACTCAGTTCAATTATCGGAAAAAAACTCTATTTTCTTTATATATATTTTAATCACAAAATCTATAGAAAAAAAGTATTTTCTAAAAAAATTTACAATATAATTGTTTGAATTTACCATTTTTCCATGATATCCTATAATATAAGTATGAAATCGGATCCGTTTATATTTTTTAAGTCAGCAGCTATTTACCTGTTTGTAATAATTTTTGGTACAGTTGGATGTTCCCTTATCTATATGATTTATTCCCTTTGTACAGGTCTTGTGGCAGGTCAGGGATTTACCATGTTCAATATGGATCACTTTGTAAACGGAATGTTTTTATCTGCACCAGTTGTGATAGTCCTGTCTTCTATTTTCATGGTGCTTTATTTTATCCGCCATCGTGCTTCGGGTATCGGGATTTTCATTGTATTCGGCGTGATTTATGCGGTAATGTGGATTGCAGTAATTCCTTTGATAATCAGTTCGTACAAAGATTATAAAGAGGAAATTATAAAGTCAGATAAAGCAGTTGTTCTTTCAACAGGATATTTCAGGGATAACGGAAATCAGATTTTTTATTATTCAAAAATTTCAAATCAGAATGTGGCATCGGGTGTCTGCATTGATAAATATTCTGCTGAAAAAAAATTCAGAACTTTTAAAAATGTTCAGCTTCCGTACACAGCAAAATTCAACGATCCGCTTATTCAGGAATCTGTAAAAATCCCTGTTCTTCTTGAGCTTTCTATAGGTGCCGTAAATGAACTGAACCGCATGATGGAATTTTTTACAAGTAATGGAATTTTGTCATGGCTTTCTTTCTGTTTGATGGGGTGCGCAATTTTCTGCGTTTCATTTATAAGAAATGTTTCCAAATGGCGTTTGGTTAATGTGTGTTCAATTGCATTTTGTACGCTTGCAATCGTTGTGTTTAACATTTTGATTTTTAGTGACGGATTGATTCATTCAATGGCGCAGAGAATTAATGATGTTGGCACTCTTCCGGGAAAATTTAATTTGAGCATGATGATTTTTAATGTTTTTGTTTCAGCTGTTCTTGTTGTTTTTTCAATTATTTCTTCAAGAGCCGGAAGATCAATGGATTTTGCAGCAGACGGAGAAGATGAATGAAAAAGCTTGTTATAATAATGTCGGTTTATCTTGTAATCATTTTTGCAGCATGTATCGGGCTTTCTGAGTTTATAATCAAGCCTCCTGTACTTATTGCTGGAACAGAAAGCGGTTATAAATTTTTGCGCGGATTAAAGTGGTTTCTTTCAATTTTGCCGGCCCTCTGTTTAAGCGGATTTACAATCAGCTGCAGCGTTATCTGGAGTAAAAAGGATTATAAAGTTTCCGTAAGATTTTCACCGCTGATGGTAAAATATTTCAAGCTGATTTTGATTGCTTCTCTTGTTTTTGTATTTATCCTTACATTTAATGCAGAAGTTTTTGTTCCGGCTGTAAGATTCAGGTCTGATGAAATGAAGGCCGCTCCTCAGGAACTTGAGCGTTATATTGCAACAACAAATACACTTCTTGAAAATAATGAGTCTCTGCTTGCTTTGCGTCAGGCTAAACTTGCTCACAGTCTTGCTCCGGAAAATGAAGAAGTAAATGCGCTTTACAAAAAGGTAACGGATCTTGTTGAGCTTGAACACGACCGTCAGAGATTTCTGCATGAAGATGATGTAAAAAAAGTAAGCAAGCCTATTCATGAAAAGGATCGCTCGTACACAGTGCTTCAGCTTCTTGCTATGTCAAAAAAGGCTGCAGAAGAAAAAAAATGGTTTGAAGCACATTACTGGGCTTATCTTGCAAAAGAAGGCTGCGATGGTACAAACACAAATCTGGCAGAAGCAACAAGAATTGCAAATGAAGCTTGGAGTAAATTGAATCTTCCTGTTGAGTTTGATAATTCAGCGGAAAGAGAATATTACCTTACAAAGAAAAAAGGTTATGATGCTCTTAATCGTGGAGACAGTTTGAAATCATATTATATTTTCATGTCTCTTAAAAAGAATACGGAGTTTGCAAATAAAGATCCTGATATTGAAAAGTTTTTTGCGCTCGCAGAAGAAGATGTAAAAAATCAGTATTTCTTTATTGATGAAACTGAAAATATGGACGATCTTGCGCAGACAAGAAACGTTTATTTTAACATAAGAAATAATGATGGAACTAATGACGTATTCTATATCAACAGTGCAATGGATGTAAAAAAGAGAAGCGGACTTGTACGTTATCTTGAAGGCTTTAATGTTTCTCATTATGCAGCAAATGGAAATTTTGAATATTCATTTTCTGTGCCTTATGCAAAAGTTGTTGCACTTCCTGTAAGTGAATTTACTGCTGATGCAAGGGAGCTTCTTGGAATAAAGAAGAGCTGGAAATACGTTCCGTTTATTATGCTTCGTTCTGTTGACAGAGAGACTGAAGGAGTTATTTCTGTACCGCAGGTTGAACTGAAGGAAGGAATTCTCTCGCTTACAATTTTGAGGGAAAATAACCTTAAGCAGCTGTATCTTGATGAAGAAAAAGCTCCTGAGACTATGCCTGTTTCGTATGATTCTTTTATGTTCTTACCTATGCCTTATTCTGATTTTGAAACTATCAACAGAATTTCAGTCGGTGCAGAAAATATGTCGCTTATGGAACTGAAAAAGTTTATTCCTTCTGCAAAAAAATATGGATTCTCTAAAGAAGTGTTTACAGAAAATCTTGTTCAGCGCGGTACTTTCCCGATTTTAATTCTTGCCTTGTTTATTTTCTGTGCTGCAATGGGATGGAATTATAGAATTGAAGAAGAAAAAACGATGTTTAAATTCAGATGGATTTTGCTGTTCCCTCTTTATGGAATCATCTTTATTCTTTCATATGATATGTGCATGTATTTCTTTAACATAATAAATTATTCAATGGTAGGACTTCTTGGTTCTTCTTCACTTTTTGTCGGACCGTTCTTCTACATTGTATTGTTTATTGTGTCATCAATGGTATTCATGTCCAGACGCTCATAAAAAATGCAAATTCATCAGAAGCAGGTATATAAATCATAACCACCGGCTCAGCCGGTGGTTTGCTCTGCGGGTATAACCCTTTGTTACCGGCCAGCGCTATTGCGCACTGAAATGACTGCCATGCGCACCACTTTTTCTGGCTGCTGCTAAAGCAGCTTCTTTTTAGAAAAGTCTTATTATCTGACTATTTTTTTACTTGCCATCTTTTGCTGGCTCTCCCGTAAACGGGTCAAATAATTCTTTCATTTCTAACTGCTCTGATACCTTATCTTCCATCAATTGATTTCTGATATATTTCTCTATCGTAGTTTTATTCCTTCCTACCGTGTCAATGAAATATCCTCGACACCAGAACTGTCGGTTTCCGCAATTCGGGCAAACCCAAATCAGCTTTCCGTCTTCATCTTTTTCAATCTGAATCTCGCCTGCATATCCCCACGTAACAAAATCTATTTTTCTATAATTATTTTATAACAATATAATCAACATATTTTTGAAAATAAGAATTTATTTCAAAACTATAATGATCTAAATCTATAAAAAAATTTTTATTAGCATTCATTAATGCCATACCAAACTCTTTATAAGCCGAATAAAAATTTACAAGTATAAACAATTCATTTCTTACATCTAAATCAGGAATCTTCACGTAACCTCTTTCTATACATGCTGCTAATTGTTGCTCAAGAAAAATAAGATTATCTTCTGTGATTATTAATTTTCCAATTTTAGAATCAAAATCTTTTGCATAGATTGTTACCAGTTCATTAAGAAAAACATTATTTGTATTGGGTAAAAATTCAATTTCAAGATTTTTATTTTTTTTACAGCCAAATAAAGAAAAACATACTAAAATAATTGACATTAAACATATTGAAATCTTTATACTATTCTTCATTTACCAGGCTCCTTTACAATCACACATGCACTCGTTTCAAATTCATCTCCAACTGTTATTGGTCCGTTTTTAATTTGCAAATTTGATAACATGTTATACACCATCCGTCAAACTCGTCTTCATAAATTTCTGTCACCATATTTAATTCAGGATATTTTTCTTTAAACCATAAATCCCAACTGTGTTTTATATGCTCAGCCAAATGTTGTATTAGTTTTCTATCTTTATCTGTTTTACAAATAAACATACATTCAAGAAAAATACAATTAATATATTTTTCTAATGAAGACTTATCCTTGCAACTATTTTTCGCCTGCTCTAAAAATTTCTTTTGTCGACTTTCTTCTATAAAAAAACAACCATCTTCTTCAACAAGTTTTGGGAAAAATAACAAGTTTGCTAATAATAGCTGTTCGCTATTAATCTTAAGAGGTAAATAATCTAAAAGAGAAAAATCATTTTTTTTTGATTTCCAATCATGAAAGTCTGAAAAATATTCTAATGTATTCATAAAGCCTCAAAAGATTCTAATAATTTTATTTCTTCAGAAGTTGCGGGTTTAACGTGTCACAAAAGCTGATTTGAATAATATTCGAAAATCATTCAAGTTTCATTAATTCAAAATATTTTACAAATAAAATCTTCATTACTACGACTGAACAGATGAAAAATGAATAAGAATAATTGTCAGCTTTAAACTTCTTATTATGGCATTACGCATAAGCATAAGTTTTTATTTCTTCTAACTGCGGAGCGAGTTCTAATTTTGCATTTCGTATATCTATGTCGTCTTGCAAAGCCATAAAATATCCGTCTGAAACTCCAAAGAATTTTGCAAGACGCAAAGATGTATCTACAGTAATTTTTCTGCGATTATGAAGAATATCTTGAATACGGGATGTAGGAACATTAATTTCCTTAGCAACTTTATATGCAGAAAGTCCAAGAGGAATTAAGAATTCTTCATTTAAGATTTCACCCATTGTTGGTGTTTCGATATAATCAGCCATAGCATTCTCCTAGTGGTAATCCACAATTTCTACATCATAAAAGTGTCCGTCTTTTTCTGTAAAGCAGACACGCCACTGGTCATTTTTACGGATAGAGTATTGTCCTTTTCTGTCTCCTACAAATTGTTCAAGATGATTATTCGGAGGTATTCGTAAATCCTCTAGGCACTTTGCATTATCTATCAACATCAGCTTTCGCAAGGCAACTTTCTGAATTGTATTCGGAAGCCGACTTGAAAACTCCTGTTTATAAACATGCTCCGTTTCTCTGTCCGCAAAACTCTTTATCATATTTATATTATACACATAGAGCGTGTATATGTCAAACAGACTTTTTCTGAGAAATCTAAGTCTAAGGACTTTACACCGTTACTCTAAGGGCAAAACTCTGTAGGTCTAAGGACTTTGCTCCGTAGGTCTAAGGGCAAAACTCTGTAGGTCTAAGGACTTTGCTCCGTTGCTCTAAGAGCAAAGGTCCGTAGGTCTAAGAGCAAAGCTTTAAAGTCCTTAGAGCAATGCTCCTTTGCCCTTAGACCTTTTCTAAAAAAGAAAGACAAAAAAAATAGACTGAAACCGTATTAAGATTTCAGTCTATTGCAAAATCATTTTTGATTATTTTTACAGATGCAGAACGCGCTCTTTGATTTCCTGAGTGCGACCCTGGTTCCAGTATTGGGTTCCTATGTAACCGCAGGTTCTTCGGGCAACGTTCATTGTATTCTGATCATGGTTTCCGCAATTCGGGCAAACCCAAATCAGCTTTCCGTCTTCATCTTTTTGAATCTGAATTTCACCTGTATAACCACACTTCTGGCAGTAATCGCTCTTTGTATTTAATTCAGCATACATAATGTTATTATAAATATGCTTAAGAAGTGTCATTACAGCAGGAATATTATTTTCCATGTTTGGAACTTCTACGTAGCTGACTGCTCCACCCGGGCTCAATTCCTGGAACTGAGATTCAAATGTAAGCTTTGTAAATGCATCGATTTTTTCTGTTACATTTACATGATAGCTGTTTGTAATATAGTTCTTGTCTGTAACACCTTCAATAATTCCAAAACGACGCTTAAGACATTTTGCAAATTTATATGTTGTACTTTCAAGAGGTGTTCCGTAAACTGAATAATCAATATGTTCAGTATTCTTCCATCTCTTACATGCATCATTTAGGGCGTGCATTACTTCAAGTGCGAAAGGTTTTGCTTCTGTATCAGTGTGACTCTTTCCAGTCATAAATCTTACACATTCACAAAGACCAGCGTATCCAAGAGAAATTGTTGAATATCCGTTGTACAAAAGCTTGTCGATTACTTCACCCTTCTGAAGACGTGCAATTGCTCCGTTCTGCCACAAAATTGGTGCAACATCTGACTTAGTTCCCAAAAGACGATCATGGCGGATTTTAAGTGCTCTGTGACAAAGCTCAAGTCGTTCAGCCATAATCTGCCAGAACTTTTCTTTATTTCCACCAGAAGAACAAGCAACATCAACAAGGTTCAGTGTTACAACACCCTGGTTAAATCTTCCGTAGAACTTAGGCTTACCTGTTTCATCGCGGTAAACTGTAAGGAACGAACGGCATCCCATGCATGGATAACAGTTGCCTTCCTTAAGCTCAAGCATCTTCTTTTCTGAAATATAATCCGGAACCATGCGGCGTGCAGTACATTTTGCAGCAAGTTCTGTAAGGTAATAATATTCGCTTCCCTGATCTACATTGTCACCTTCAAGAACATAAATAAGCTTAGGGAATGCAGGTGTAATCCAGATACCTTTTTCATTTTTTACACCCTGATAACGCTGCTTCAAAACTTCTTCAATAATGAGGGCAAGATCCTGTTTTTCCTGATCATTTTTTGCTTCATTAAGGTACATGAAAACTGTAACAAAAGGAGCCTGTCCGTTTGTTGTCATCAATGTTATAACCTGATACTGAATTGTCTGAACACCGCGCTTAATTTCTTCTTTTACACGCTGTTCAACCATGTAATTAAACTGATCCTGTGTAACTTCAACACCGGCATTCTTAAGGGTATTTTCAATTTCCTTCTGAATCTTCTTACGGCTTACATCTACAAATGGGGCAAGATGAGTCAATGTTATACTCTGTCCACCGTACTGACAGCTTGCAACCTGAGCAATAATCTGTGTTGCAATATTACATGCCGTACTGAAAGAATGTGGACGATCAATTTTTGTTCCGCTGATTACTGTGCCGTTCTGAAGCATGTCTTCAAGATTTACAAGGTCACAGTTGTGCATGTGCTGTGCAAAATAGTCTGCATCATGGAAGTGGATAATTCCGTCGTCATGTGCCTGGCAGATATCCGGATCAAGAAGGAATCGTCTTGTAATATCCTTTGAAACTTCGCCAGCCATATAGTCGCGCTGAACTGAAACTACTGTAGGATTTTTGTTTGAATTTTCCTGCTTAACTTCTTCGTTGTTTTCCTCTAGAAGACTCATGATCTGCTGATCAGTAGTGTTTTCTTTTCTCAGAAGCTGGTGACGATAACGGTAAGTAATGTAGAGTTTGGCCACGTTGAAAGCGTCATTTTTCATAATGCCGGTTTCAACAAGGTCCTGAATATCCTCTACATTCAAAGCGTGACCAGAGCGGTTACAATCTATTTCAATATCATCAACTATAGAATTGATCTGCTCATTTGTAAGACGGTCTTTTTCCCCAACCTGTTCATTTGCCTTCTTAATTGCAGTTACAATTTTATTGCGGTCATATGCTACCTCGGCACCGCTGCGTTTGATGATTTTCATAGATATCCCCTACCACTACACTCTATATTGCGTATTGGTAATTGCAAGTATACTAGCAGTAGTGTTTTACGTCAATGTGAGAGAACTCCTCATTTTTGAGCTTTTTTTTCAAAAATCTTGATTCTATGCGATTTCAACACATTTTTAAGTGACAGATTTTTTTTTGTACGATAATTACTAAGAATATTAATATTTTATGGGTACAGAAAAATATAAAAAACTGTACCCATCGAGAATTTGGAGATTTTTCTTTTATTTCTCTAAAAAGAAACAAAAAATTACAAAATTTGCAGATTTTTAAATGTCTGATGCGAATTTTTTCATTGACATCCGCTAAAAATCAACATTTATCTGCAAAATTCCAGCATCTTACCTTCTGATTTTCTGAAATCTGTACCCAACCCGGCACTTCAAGAGTACATTTTTCAGTGCATTTTGGGCATCTGTGGGCAAACGGGCAGCCTTTTGGAGATTCAAGAAGCGTTTTCATCTCACCAGATTTTGCTGCCTTAAAATTTCCGCCTGAACCTGCAAAAAGCGTTTGTGTATACGGATGAAGTGCAGTTTTATACAAATCAGCAGCATTTGCCTCTTCTACAAGCATTCCGCGGTACATTACGCCTATTTTGTCACAGAACCAGCAGCTTACCCTTAAATCATGAGCTATAAAAAGAAACGAAAGCTCCCTTTTTTTGCGAAGATCCTGAAGAAGATTTAAAATCTGAGCCTGAACAGACACATCAAGGGCGCTTACAACTTCATCACAGATTAAAAGCTCAGGCTCCATAATCAGTCCGCGTGCAATAGAAATTCTTTGTCTCTGACCACCTGAAAAATCCTGCGGATGACGGTCTAAATCCTCTTTTGAAAAACCGATTTCTTCCATGATTTTTTCTGCTTTTTTACGGGCATCTTCTTTATTAATCCACAAAGCTGAATGTTTTAGACAGGAAGTTAAAATCCCGAAAACAGTAAGACGTGGATTCATAGAACGTGAAGGATCCTGAAAAATATATTTTACCTTTTCTCTGTAACGCTGAAGCTCTTTTTTGTTCAGTTTAACAACATCTTTAGTTTCGCCATTTGAATCAGTGTAAAGAATTTTTCCGCTGTTTGCTTCATACATTCTGATTAAAAGCCGCGCAATTGTTGTTTTTCCGCAGCCGCTTTCACCTACAAGACCGTATGTTTTTCCTTTTTCAATCTCAAAGCTGACATCATTTACCGCATAAACCTGTTTATCAGCTTTTGCAAAAAAACCTGCATCAAGGCCGAATCGTTTTGAAAGATTTTTTATCTGAAGAAGAATTTTCTTTTCCATTTAGCATTCCTCCTTCATTGCTTTTTTACAGCTTTCATCCGCTTTAGAACATCTTGGAGCAAAAGGACAGCCGGGCTCAGGATTTGCAGGATCAGCAACTTTTCCAGGAATTGCTTCAAGTGCATCCGTTGTATAATTTGTTCCGAATTTCGGACTTGAAGACAAAAGTGCTTTCGTATAAGGATTTTTAGGATTTTCCATAATCTGAGAAGAACTTCCGCTTTCCATGATTTTTCCGCCGTACATAACAATCATTCTGTCGCTGAGCTGAGCTACAAGTTCAATGTTATGGCTGATAAAAATAATCGAGAGTTTTCTTTTTTCGCGCAAATCAGACAAAAGCTGAACTATCTGGGATTGAATTGTTACGTCCAGAGCTGTTGTCGGCTCATCTGCAATCAAAAGTTCACAATCCTGAGCGATTGAAAGTGCGATGCTGATTCTCTGAAGCTGACCGCCGCTAAACTGATGCGGGAAATTTTTCAATCTGCTCTCTGGATCCGGCAATCCGACTTCTGTTAAAAGTTCAATTGCTTTTGAACGGCACTCTTCATCCGTAAGATTTTTATCTTTATTTCTTAAAGTTTCTGCGAAGACATTTTCAATATTCTGCAGAGGATCAAAAGACCGTCCCGGTTCCTGAAAAATATAGGCAATCTTTTTTCCGCGATATTCCCGAAGTTCCCTCTGACTCAGCGACAAAAGGTCTACACCGTCATAAATTATTCTTCCGCTGACTGAAGCATTTTCTCCAAGCAAACCGATTATAGATGTTGAAGAAACTGATTTTCCGCTTCCACTTTCACCGACGATTCCTAAAATTTCACCGCGCTTTAGTGAATACGAAATTCCACGGACAGACTGAATTTCTATTCTTTTTCTTCCACGGATTAAATCAAATGTAACGTACAAATTTTCTACAGAAAGCAGGCTGTCATTTTCTGCATTTTCTTTCTGTACAATTTTTTGAGTTGCTGCAAAAACTCTTTTTTTCTTTTTGAATATTGCGTGATACGGATCATAAAAATCGCGGAGTGCATCACCAAGAAAATTGAATGCTAACGTTACTGCAAGAAGTATCCAGACAGGAATTAAAAGCCACGGAAAATTTTTAAGATTATTTATTGTAGAAATATCCCTGTTAATAAGAGAACCCCAGCTTACAGACGGATCACTTATTCCAAGACCAAGATAAGACAAAGTAGTTTCACTCATGATAAAGCCTGGAATTGCGAGCGTTGTACTTACAATTAAAAGACTTGCTATCTGCGGGATTATATGCTTAAAAACAATTACAAGCGAAGGCTCTCCTTCAAGAATTGCGTTCTGCACAAAGTCTTCTCTCTTAATTGCATGAATCATTCCGCGCAAAGTTCTTGCACTGCCCGGCCATCCTACAAGCGAAAGAATTATCGTTATCATCATGTATGCAGTTCCGCTGTCCATGTTTGTGTTTAAAAGTGAACGCAGAAATAAAATTAAATAAAGCCCCGGAATCAGCATAAAAAATTCACTAACTCTCATTATGGTCCAGTCAGTTGCACCGCCGTAAAATCCTGCAAGCCCACCAAAAAATATTGCAAGAAGAAGAGAAACAGCACTTGCCGCAAATCCGATTGTAAGCGATATTCTTGAACCATAAACTATTCTTGAAAACATATCGCGGCCAAGATGATCTGCACCAAAAATATAAACTGGATATGCTTCCTGATTTTCTTCAGCTTCAGTTCCAAACAAATGAATGTCACACGGAATAAATCCAAGCAGTTTGTATTTTTCTCCATGCACAAAAAATTTCAACTTATGTTCATAGCCTTTTACCTTTGCATATTTCCATGTTGCCGGCTCAAGTACTCTGCATTCCCTGACTTTAATTTTTCCAAGTCCAAGTTCAACATTTGCAGGATGATAAGAATTTCTTGAAAAAGTTTTTACTGCTGAATAAGGTGCAATAAATTCAGCAAATATCATTACAAAATAAAGTACAAATATAAAAATCAGCGAAACTAATGCTAATGGTCTTGTTTTGATGTATGTAAAAATTTTTTTCATTTTAGTTTGCTCCGTATCTGATTCGTGGATCTACGACGGCAAGAAGAATATCCGAAATCAACATTCCGATTAAAACAAGTGCAGAAACAAACATGCTGTTTGCAAGAACAAGATTTACATCCTGCTGCATTACCGCTTCATACATAAGACGGCCGATTCCAGGATATGCAAAAACAATTTCCAGAATCAAACTTCCGCTGAACAAAGACGCAAGAAGATTTGCACTTCCTGTAATATACGGATTAAGCGTATTTTTAAAAGCATGATTTAAGTAGACTCTTTTCTCACTGATTCCTCTTGAACGCAAGGCCATGATATAAGGCATTCCCATCTGATCAAGCATTGTTGAACGGATCATTCTCATGGTTCCTCCAACACCGCCTAAAAATGATGCAAGAAGCGGAAGAAAAACATGATGGCTGTAACTGAAAACAAATTTCACCGGTGACTGACTGAATGAAAAATCAGGGTATGCAGTAACCGGAAACAAGCCTGAAACAGAAGCAAAAAGCTGCAGCAGAATCAAAAGAAGAATTCCCGGGAACGCGTGAAAAAACAATGCAAAAAAAGTTGCCGCAATATCAGTCCGCGTACCGGCTTTACTTGAAAAATAAACGCCAAGCAAAAAAGAAAAAATCGTTATGAAGACAAGTGAAATCAAATTTAAAAGAACAGAATTCCAAATTCGCGATGAAATTAAAAAACTTACAGGCGCTTTTGAAATCAAACTTTTACCAAGATCCCCATGGCACACAACTCTTTCAAGCCACCTGAAATACTGAACATAAAACGGTTTATCAAGACCGAGTTCTTTTTTCATAAGCATTGTCTGTTCACTAGAAAAAGAATCATCACTTTTATTAAATCCGCCTTTTCCCTTTCCTTCAATCATAAGCTGCTGTGAAATCACCTGATCAACAATGTCTCCCGGCGCAAGTTCCATAAGACCAAACATTGCAAACCCAAGAATAAACAAAAGTGCAATCATTGTTGCAACGCGTGAAACAATAAAAGAAAGAAGCGGCTTTTTTTTCTTAAACACTACAAAAGGATATGCAACTGTTCCAAAAATCTTTTTTATCATTTTTCACTTCCTTTATTGTGCACTAAGAAAAACTTTAGATGTCATTGCACCATTTTTATTGTCGTAATAAAAATTTTCACTGTTCCATCTGTTACTGAAGGCGCAGAAACTTTTTGAGCGGACAAGATAAATAATCGGGCACTGTTCAAGAATAATTCTCTGATATTCATCCCAATATTTTTTTGCTATATCACGATTGATTGTATAGCTTGCTTCGTTATAAAGATAATCTACACGAGCTTCCCATTCAGTTGCTGGAGTTGTCTGTGACGGATTCCACAGATGCATATTTCCGCTTGAAGGCCAGACATTACTTCCCTGGGACGGGAAATAATTTGTACCAAGCCCGACAAAAATCGACTGCCAGTCAAAAGTTGCAGTTAGCTGTTCAACCATTTTCTGAAAATCAATCTGACGGATATTTACTATTATTCCAACTGAAGCACATTCATCTGCAACAATCTGCGCTATATCATTTAAAACACCGCTTGCCGAAGATATTGAAAGATCAAAAGAAATTTCATCCCCTGCAGAATCACGCATCACACCTTTTTTATCCTGCTTAATTCCGATTTTTCCCAGAAGTCTTTTTGCTTTTTCTTTGTTGTACATATATTCAAGTTTGATTTGAGGATTATAAAATTCATTTGGTTCAGGGAAGAATGAATCTTTAACTTCTGCAAGTCCGCGGTATGTCTGAAAAATTATTCTCTCTCTGTTTAACAGACAGCTCATTGCCTGACGAAATTCTTTTTTGCAGAACCACTTGTAAAATTTTTCATCTTTGTTTTTTGGATTCTGATTAAAGGTCCACATTGTTGCTCCGAGTGAACCATCTGCCCTGTAAACTGTATATTGATCCTTTTGATTTTCAATTACATCGTTTACTTCTTCAGGCTGCGGAGTATAACATTCAAGCTTGCCCTGCTTAAACAAAAGATAATCTGTACTCTGATTTCCAACAATTCTGATTATTTTTGTATCAGGATAAATTGAAGCATTTCCGCTGGAATCTTTTTCATGGAAATATGGATTTCTTTTGCAGACAATTCTCTGCCCTGGTGTATATTCAACTATGTACCATTCTCCCATTGAAGGAAGTTCTTTCGGATCACTTGAAATATTAAAAAGACTTTTTACACCTTCCGCACCTTTTTCTTTTAAAGCCTCTTTATACATAAACGACGGAAAAAATTCTGTGTTCGTTGAAAGAAGCGGATCTGCAACAATGCGCGGAAAAACAAAATCAAATCTTCGCTCATCAATTTTTACACAATCAATATGTGCTTCACTTCCATCAGGCATTGTCAAAAACTGACCGTTGTAACCGGAATTTTTTAAATCTGGATTAGGTTCAATTTCGTTATACCAGAAAACAATGTCGTCTGAAGTTACTGGAACTTTTTCTTTTTTGCCGTACCAGGTCCAGTACAAATTTCCTTTCAGCGTATAATGAACAGTCAGAGTGCCTTTTTTTTCATCAGTTTCAATTTCATAATCTACTGTGCGCCCCGTCCATTTTTTTTTGTAGGCATCATAATCAAGCAGAGCATCAAGTGTCTGTGAAATAATTGTGTGACTTGCTCCGTCCATGTGTGCTATATACTGATTAAATGTTTTTGGATCTGAAGTAATTGAATCGTTCCAGGTGCCGCCGCTTTTTCCGTCGACAAATTTCTGGCTTTCATAAGGTTTGTATTTTGTTTTTTTTGAAAACAGACTTTCGTAGTTTTTTGAATACTCTGCAATTTCTTCAAGCGTCATCTCTGGAATTTTTTTTCCACAAGATGCAAAATTTAAAATGCAGAATGCAGCCATTGCAGCTGTCTGTAAAATTTTTTTCATTTCCTCACCCGCTACAATATTAGCATAATTTGATTTATAATGCAAAAATGCTTTTAATCAACGCAATTTACGCACACGGAATAAACAAAGAATTTGCACTCAAAGACGGTTCGCTTCCATGGAAAAATATTGAAGAATTAAAAGAAGATTCTCAGCGTGACATGAAAAATTTTAAAATGCTTACAACAGGCAGCGTCATCATAATGGGCTACAACACATTCCTTGCAATCGGCCGCAAACTTCCAGACAGAGAAAATATCATCATCGACAGAAACTCTCAAATAAAATGCCTTGAAGACGCAATAAATCTTTTAGAAGAACGAAAAGAAAACAGAAAAATTTTTATAATCGGCGGAGCAAAAATTTTACATGAAGCCTTTAAAAAAAATCTAATAAACGGAACAATTTATGAGACTATTTTTTACAGATCATTTCCTGAAGCAACTGTTTTTATTTAAGCCAAGACTGCAAAATTCTTATAAGCTTGTTTATCTCAAGAGGCTTTGAAATATAATCATTCATTCCTGATTCTTTTGCACGCATCTGATCTTCTGTAAAAGCATTTGCTGTCATTGCAACAATCGGAACTACTTTTGCATCTTCTCTCTGAAGATTTCTGATTTTCTTTGTGGCTTCATATCCATCCATAACAGGCATCTGAATGTCCATGAAAATCATATCATAGAATCCTTCTTCGCTTTCACTGAACATTTCAACTGCTTTTTCACCGTTTTCAGCATGGAATACTTCAAGCTTTACCATCTCAAGAATTTCTTTTGCTATTTCACAGTTTATTGCATTGTCTTCTACAAGAAGAACTCTTTTTGCCGTAAAGTTTGTTTTCTGAAGAATATCAAAGATGTTATCAATATCTTTTTCAGCAGAAGATGTTTCTTCATTTTCATTGTCTTCAATATTTTCATCTGTGTGAAGGAAGAACGTAACTGTAAACTTAGAACCTTCATTGACTTTACTTTCAACAGTAATATCACCATTCATCATTGAAACAATGTTCTTTGTGATAGACATTCCAAGTCCAGTTCCCTGAATTCTACTTGTTCTGATATCATCGGCTCTTGAGAACGGTTCAAAAATCTTTGAAAGGAATTCTTCGCTCATTCCAATTCCGTTATCCTGGAAAACAAATTCATACAGCTTGAGTTTTGCATTGTCTGTTTCAGTTTCTTTTGCAGAAATAGAAATTTCGCCGCCTTCCTGAGTATATTTATTTGCATTACTCAAAAGATTCATGAAAACCTGCTGAAGTCTTGTGCTATCAGAAACAACTGTCTCATGAATAATTCCAGAAAGATTCAGTTTAAGATTCTGATGTTTTGCATCAATAAGAACACGTGTCTGCTCAACAACATCCTTCAAAAGATTTTTAATATTAAATTTAGTTTCAGTAAACGTGAGCTTTCCAGATTCAATCCTGCTCATATCAAGAACTTCATTTATAAGCTCAAGAAGATGATTTGAAGAGCTCATTGTTTTTTCAAGATAATCTCTGGTTTTTTCTTTATCATCAAGATGAATGAGTGCAAGATTCGTCATGTTGATAATTGCATTCATTGGAGTACGAATATCGTGGCTCATACTGTTAAGGAAGTTCGATTTTGCATTATTTGCTTTATTAACAGCGTCGTAAGCATCCTGAAGTGCACTTAATGTCTGTAATTCTTTTTTCTTTTCTGAATCAATACTCTGAACAGCAAAAAGAGCTTTAATCGGTTCGCCATTTGAATTTCGGCTTATAACGATAATACTTACGCGGCACCAGCCCTGAACATTTTCAATAAATTCTGTTGAAATGATATTAGAATTTTTCAGTTCCATTTTAAGCATTTCATAATTAAAGAAAATATTCATTTTCTGCTGACTTGAAGGATTTACAAATCGTGAAATATAAGTGCTGATTCCCTGACTGTATGTTCCAGAATCACCCATTTCTCTTTGAACATACTGCTTTTTATTCAATTCACTGAAGGTATTTTCCATAAAGTCAATTACAGAAATATAAAAGTAAATATTTGTAAGGGAACTTAAAATTCCTGAGTATTCATATTCATATCCCTTCTGCTTATTTATATCCTGAAGTGTAAAAATTACAGTCTTTACCTGCTCATTATTATCAAAAGCAATAGGTGTAAAGACTCCGCGACGCCACACAAGCTTAACTTCATTTACATTAATTTCTCTTACCCTGAAATCAAATGAATACGGTTTTTTATCACCAACCTTTTTATCAAGAAGAGAAAGATCTGTATTCTGCCTGAAAAGATTTCTGTCTTCATCACAAACATTTTCTCTTGCAAATCTTGCAAAACTTTCCTGCGCAAATCCATCATCCAGTGGAATATTTTCTTCTCTCTCTATACTATTTTTTACTCTTTTTATTTCATCCTTCTGAACATCAATAATTCTTAACAAAAGAGTAGAATTTCTAAATGAATCATAAATAATATCTTTTTCTTTCTGAAGGCTCTGAAACTTGTTATTTGTTGAGAAAATGATAATAACAAAAAAGAGTACAATCAGCGTGCAGACAACTATAAAAAACAGAGTGCTTATTCTATCAACATTTCCAGTAAGATCCTGCAGCGGACTAATTTGTGTAATGTAAAGATCACCGTAAATTAGCTTCGCATGATTAATGTATGCATTTCCTCCAGGACCTAAAAAAGAAAACGAAATAATATCTTTATCGTCTTTTGTCCATGAATAAGGCTTAATTCCTTTAATTTCATTTTTGAGCTTGCGGGAAGAATAACCGTTAGTAAATTTAATCTTATTAATATAATCTTTATAAATATTATCAATCTTCTGAATATTATAATTTTGAAGAAGAACTGATCCGTCTTCCCCGCTTAAATAAATGTTTCCATTAAGATCAAAAAAATCATCACCTATAAAGACTAAAACTACAGAATCAATCGTGCCATTTTTAACTATCGGTTTATAATAGAGAACTCTATTTTTTCCGGTGTAACTTTCCTTACATACACATACTCCGGATTTTCCGCACATTACATCATTATAAAAAGGCTGTTTTGAATAATTTGAAATTACTCCAGTCGGGATACCAGAATCAAAGTATTCGCAAATTCCGTCTTTTCCCATTATCCCCATATATCTGACATTTAATCTTCTGACAACTTCTATAAACTGTTCTTTTGATTTTTCATTATCAAATGTCTGATCAGAATAAAATTTTACAAGTGTATTTATCTTCGTTTCGTATGTTTCAAGTCCCTTTTCAACATGCTTCATGCTGCTTTTAAGGCTTTCACTTGTAATTCCGTTAGCTAATTTGATGTTTTGATTTGTTATATCCTTAATAAATTCAAAAAAGGCAACCACCATAAGACAAGAAAACAGTCCGTATGCGAAAAATCGAGGAATATCTATTCTAAATCCTTTTTTGCCTTTTCTATTCATTCAGTTAAAAAACTCCATCAATAGGCTCAATACCAAATCTTAATGCAAAATCTCTAGTTTTCCATGCATTATGTATAACATCCTGCGGATTATGCGCATCTGAATTACAGATTACCTTTACATTTGTAAGAGCTGCCATTTCCCAGAATTCATTATACGGGTACTGATACCTCATGCCCCTGCTTGTATTAATAGGCGGTCTTGAAATTCCAACACCATTTATTTCAATTGGTAGCTCCAGATCAACTGCAGCATCAATGATTGCCTGACTGCAGGCTTTTGTCTGTTCATCCCACGGGCGGCCGTTCATCATAAAAAGATCAGGATGTGCAAGAAAAGAAAATTTGCCGCTTCGCATTCCATCTATAGTTTGATCAATATATTTATTTAAAATAGAAGGACTATCGAAATTCTGTGCGTAAATGTGACTGTCTCCTTCAGTCACCCAATGCGAACCAAGAACAAGATACTGTGCTCCGTATTTTTCTTTAAGCTCATCATACCATTCAGAAAAATCACTTTCCCATTCACATTCAAATCCCATGTAAACAGGAAACGATGAAATTTCTCTTGCTTCTTCTATTTCTTCTTTATAAGTTTCAACTTCCTCAAGCGTCATTCGGATATTTGGCCACGGATCGAACATTGAATCCGGGTAAGGACAGTGATCACTGAAACCAAGAGCTGTACATCCGTCTTTCATTGCCTGTTCAACAAATTCTACAGGCTTTCCTTTTGCATGATGACAGAGATATGTGTGAGTATGAAAGTTTGATATGGGGTGCATGCGAAGATTATAACATATTGTATTTAAAAAGAAAAATCCCTCCCGGCATTTCTACCAGAAGGGTTTTGTCCGCACCATAATAATGCATCTAAAATTTAACAGGAAATAACTGCGAGTTCCGTTAAAAACCCGCAGAACAAAAATCACTTAACTGTGATCTTTGTATCATTATTTCTTTGTTGTCTTTTTAGCTGGAGCTTTTTTTGCAGTTGCTTTTGCTGCTGGCTTCTTTGCTGGAGCCTTTTTAGCTGGAGCTTTCTTTGCAGTTGCTTTTGCTGCTGGCTTTTTAGCTGCTGTTGCTTTCTTAGCAGGAGCTTTCTTTGCTGCTACCTTCTTTTCTGCAACTTTCTTAGCTGGAGCCTTTTTAGCTGATGCTTTTGCTGCTGGCTTCTTAGCTGGAGCCTTAGCTGCTTTTGCTGCCTTAGCTGCTTCGATAACTGCCTGTGCACCTGCAAGACGAGCTGCTGGTACGCGGAATGGAGAACAAGATACGTAGTTGAGACCGAGAGCATAGCAGAGCTTGATTGAGTCTGGGTCACCACCGTGTTCACCACAAATACCGAGGTGAAGGTCCTTGTTTACAGAGCGTCCACGTTCTTCTGCGATTGAAATCATGTCACCAACACCAGTTGCATCGAGTGTTGCAAATGGGTCCTTGAGGAGAATTTTCTGATCAAGGTATGAGTCGATAAACTTAGAGTAGTCATCGCGTGAGAAACCGTATGTTGTCTGTGTAAGGTCGTTTGTACCAAATGAGAAGAAGTCTGCATATTCTGCAATCTTATCAGCGTTACATGCAGCACGTGGGAATTCGATCATAGATCCAATCTGGAACTTGAGCTTTGTTCCGCATTCCTGGTTAACATTTGCAATTACAGCTTCTGCCTGAGCACGGATCTGCTTAAGTTCTGCGAATGTTGTTACGTTAGGAATCATGATGCGAACGTCATGCTTAAGACCTTCTTTCTGAGCCTTAGCTGTTGCACGAGCAATAGCTTCAACCTGCATTTCGTAGATTTCTGGGTATGTGATAGCGAGACGGCAACCACGATGTCCGAGCATTGGGTTGTGTTCGTTGAGTTCAGCATACTTCTTGTTGATTGTTTCAACAGATACACCAAGCTTCTTTGCAAGTGCTGAAGCGAGTTCTGGAGTTTCTGCCTGAATGAATTCGTTAAGAGGTGGGTCAAGAAGACGGATTGTTACAGAGCGTCCTTCCATTGTCTTAATGATTTCGTAGAAGTCCTTCATCTGGAGTGGGAGGATGTTCTTGAGGTTAGCCTTGCGAGCTTCTGTGTTTTCAGAAATGATCATCTTCTGGAATGAGCTGAGCTTTGGTTCTTCGAAGAACATATGTTCTGTACGGCAAAGACCGATACCTGCTGCACCAAAGTCAAATGCCTGCTTTGCTTCGTTCTGTTCTGCGTTTGCGAGAACTCCGAAACCTGTAACTTTCTTTCCTGATTTTGTTGTACGTACTGACTTAGCACGGATTTCATCTGCCCAACCGAGGAATGTCTTAAGGTCACCAGAAACAGCTGCTGGAGTTACAGGAATTGCTTCACCGTATACTTTACCAGTTGAACCATCGATAGAGATGATGTCTCCCTTTCTGAATGCCTTACCACCGATTGTAACTGTATCTTTTGATGTGAATACTACATCTGCACAACCACAAACACATGGTGTACCCATACCACGAGCAACAACAGCTGCGTGTGATGTACGTCCACCTGTAGAAGTAAGAATACCCTGTGCAACATACATACCTGCGATATCATCAGGAGATGTTTCTTTGCGAACGAGCATTACTTTCTTTCCAGCCTTGTTCCATTCAACAGCTTCTTCTGCTGTGAATACGATAGCACCACAACCTGCACCTGGAGATGCGTTGAGAGCTGATGCAAGAGGCTTTGCATTTTTGATTGCGTTCTTATCGAACTGTGGGTGGAGAAGCTGATCAAGCTGATCTGGCTTAACGCGGAGAAGAGCTTCTTCTTTTGTGATCATCTTTTCTGCAACCATGTCTACAGCCATCTTAACTGCTGCTGGACCTGTACGTTTACCGTTGCGGCACTGGAGCATGAAGAGCTTTCCTTCCTGAACAGTAAATTCCATATCCTGCATATCTTTGTAGTGCTTTTCAAGACGATCGCGGATCTTTGTGATTTCAGCAAAGATTTTTGGCTGCTGCTTTTCAAGAGCAGAAATATCCATTGGAGTGCGGATACCAGCAACAACGTCTTCACCCTGAGCGTTGATGAGGTATTCTGCCATGAAGTGGTTTTCACCTGTTGATGGGTCACGAGAGAATGCAACACCAGTTCCTGATGTATTACCCATGTTACCGAATACCATTGCCATTACAGTAACAGCTGTACCCTTGATTTTGTTTTCATCGATATTGTTGAGCTTGCGGTAAACAATAGCACGTTCGTTCATCCAAGAACCGAATACGGCACCGATAGCTCCCCACATCTGTTCCTGTGGGTCCTGTGGGAAGTCCTTTCCCTTTTCTTTCTTGTACATTTCCTTGTACTTAGAAACGATCTTCTGGAGTTCTTCAGTTGTAAGTTCAACGTCTTCTTTGATGTGACGAATAGCTTTTACTTCGTCAATAATAGCTTCAAACTTATCATGATCAACACCCATAGCAACGTTACCGTACATCTGGATAAAGCGGCGGTAAGCGTCCCATGCGAAACGTGGATTGTTTGTCTTGTTAGCAAGACCAAGAACTGATTTGTCGTTGAGACCGAGGTTGAGGATTGTGTCCATCATACCTGGCATAGATTCAGCTGCACCTGAACGAACTGAAACAAGGAGTGGATCCTTTTCATCACCGAGCTTTTTGCCCATTGATTTTTCGAGCTTAGCAAGATTCTTAGCTACTTCTGCTGCGAGAGATTCAGGATACTTTCTTCCGAGCTTGTAGTATTCCTGACATACGTCGATAGAAATTGTGAATCCTGATGGAACTGGAAGGCTCAAAGGTTTCTTTGCCATCTGAGCAAGGTTAGCACCCTTTCCACCAAGGATGAGACGCATTGATTCATCGCCTTCTGCGTCACCGTCACCGAAATAATAAACATATTTGGTCTTAGCCATTAATGTCCTCCATATATATATGTAGCAAAAATTATACAAGTAAACATTGTATACGTCAATTAAATATAGGGTTACAGATCAATTTCAATTGTTAATAAAATGTAATTCAAATTAGCTCCCGGTCGCGCAATTTTTTTTTCTTTAATAATTCTAAATTAAGGCTACAAATTTAACTATTTAATTTAATCTGACAATTTTTTATTTTTGAGTTATGGCGCTTATAAACAAAAAGATATTTAAATGTTCCGCTTGTTTCTTCGGGGTGTTCTGCAAGAGGATCAATTGAAAATTCATCATAATCAGAAAATGCAAATTCAATTCTGTTATCAAATAATTTTTCATTTGCATTCATTGCTTCAAGATGATTTTCTTTTTTGTAAATGTGATTCATCCAATCAGGAAAGCTGCTTGTCTTCTGAAGTTTCATGTAATCAAATTTTAAAATCTGCAAAATGATTTTATCTTCTACAAAATAATCAGCAAGCCATTTAAACCAGAAAATATTTTTTCTAGCATCATCAAGTGCACCTGATTTTCTTGCATGTTCTGCAGCTTCAAAAAAGAATTTTTTCCATCCGATTTTTCTGCCAATATAATTTGCTGTTACAGAAAAAATTCCAGAGTTGTAAATTGCATCCGTAAGAATCTCTACATCCTTTAAAAATAAAATTTCTTCGTAGCTTAAATACGGTGTACTTAAAACTTCATACGGAGCACTCGTCATCCACTGCCAGCCGTTTTTTCCTGCAAAAGATTTCATAACAGTTCCATGAAGAATTTTCAAAAATCCAAGCTGCATTGCATCAGGTTTTAAACTCAAAACTTTTTCAAATGATTCTCCAAAAGAACTTAAATCTTCAAAAGGCAATCCCGCAATCAAATCTAAATGTGTGTGAATTGTCTTTGGAATACGCTTAATATTTTCAAAAAGTTTTTTAATTTCTTTTGAACGCCCGACTGCTTCAAGAGTTTTTGGATTACAAGACTGAACGCCGATTTCAAACTGCATTACATTTTCAGAAACCTTCTGCAAAAAATTCAATGCTGCTTCACTCAAAAATTCTGCTTCAATTTCAAAATGAAACATTGTCTTTCCGTTGTGATGATCAAGAATGTACTGCCAGATTTTTAAATAACGCTCTTCATTCAGATTGTAAGTTCGATCAACAAATTTCACAAGCGCAACATTTGCATCAAGAAATTTCTGAATGTCACCGCATGTCCTTTCAAGCGAAAAAAATCTCACACGCTTATCAAGTGAACTCATGCAATATGAACAATTAAAAGGACATCCGCGACTTGATTCAAAATAATAAATACGGTTATCAGGATCTTCAATTTTTTCGTAAGGGAAGGGAAGCTCATCAAGATTGCAGATTAAATCTCTTTCGCCGGTAAATTTAATTTCACCATTTTCTTTAATGTACAGCCCTTTTATTTCCTGAGAAATTTTTCCCTTCTCACTGATTTCTAAAATCGTTTTTTCACCTTCGCCGCAAACAACAAAATCAAGCGCTTCATTTTTTTTCAGCCAGTTTTCAGCATCAAAACCAGCTTCTGGTCCGCCTGCACCAACCAAAATTTTGGGAAGAATTTTTTTTATGTCTTTAAGAATTTTTTGAATGATTTCTGAATTCCAGATGTAAGTTGAAAAAATTATTGTATCTGCTTTGTGAGAATGTATGCCGCGTAAAATTTCCTGGACAGGCATATTAATAGTCCACTCATCAAATAAAATTTCTGCGTCTCCAAAATTCTTTTTTACATAACGAACTATAGATCGGACTGCAATATTTGTATGATTAAATTTTGAATTAACAGCGACAAGAAGTATTTTCATTTTAAAATCTTTTCCAAAAAAAATCCCCGCACTCAAGACAAATTATTTTTATCAAGATGCGGGGATAACTTGAACAGCAGGAAAAAAATTTTCCCGATGCTTTATTTTTTATTTTGCACGAACAATAACTTTTGCAAGATCAGGGCGCTTTTCAAGATCTGCCTTAAGACCTTCTTCGCGAGCCTTGTTTACATAATCCTTGCTCTGGAAAGAATATGTAAAGTTTGTATGAACGTCGTATGTTCCCTTCATAAGTGCATATGCATCTTCTGTCATTACAAGCTCTTCATCTGTCGGAATAACAAAAATCTTTGTTGCACTGTCATCTGCAGAAATACATGTTTCAGCATTTCCTGTGAATGACCAGAGGTTCTTCTGAGCATCAATCTTGATACCATATGCTTCAAGTCCTTCACATGACTTCTGGCGGAACAATGGACCGCGTTCACCAACACCAGCTGTAAAGACAATTGCATCTACATGACCAAGTTCTGCCATGTAAGCACCGATATATTTCTTGATGCGGAGAGTTTCCATTTCAATACAAAGTTTTGCTTTTTCATCTCCGTCTTTTGCAGCCATTTCAACATCGCGACGGTCTGCATACTTTCCTGTAACACCAAGACAACCTGATTTCTTGTTAAGTGCTGTATCCATTTCATCAGCTGACATTCCTGTTTTGCGCATGATATAGAATGGAAGGGCAGGGTCAAGATCTCCAGAACGTGTACCCATTACAAGACCTTCAAGAGGTGTAATACCCATTGTTGTGTCGTAGCACTTTCCGTTTTTAACTGCACACATTGAAGCACCGTTTCCGATGTGACAGATAATTACATTTGTATCTTCAGGCTTTTTTCCAAGGAGAACAGAAGCACGTTTTGCTGTATAAAGGAATGATGTTCCGTGGAAACCATACTTACGTGCTGCATACTTTTCGTACCATTCGTGTGGAATTGCGTACATAAAGTTTTCTGCAGGCATTGTCTGGTGCCATGCTGTATCCATAACTGCTGCATGTGGAACATTTGGCATAACTTTCTGAGCTGCTTCAATACCCATGATATTTGCAGGCATATGAAGTGGTCCAAGATCGATTACTTCACGGAATCCTGCAAGAACTTCCGGTGTTACAAGAACAGACTTTGTAAACTTTTCGCCACCATGAAGAACTCGGTGTCCGACAGCACCAATTTCGCTGAGGTCAGAAATAACTCCAGTTTCCTTATCTGTAATCATCTTTAGGATAAGTTCAATTGCTTCCTTATGTGTAGGACAAGGACTTTCAAGTTCAGTCTTTTTTCCCTTTGCTTTGTGTGTAATACAAGAACCTTCAATTCCTATTCTTTCTACAACGCCATTTGCAAGTACTTCTTTGTTGTCCCAGTCATAAACCTGGTATTTTGCAGATGATGAACCACAGTTCAACGTCAAAATTGTCATTGCCATTTTGCATACCTTCTCTAAAAACGAATAATTTGCAAAAATTGTATAACTATTAAAATAATTTTTCAACTTTCAATAAAACTTCAATAAAAATCATTCTTTTGCTTTATTTTCCGTGTTTAGTAGTTTTTTTAAAAATTTACATTAGAATATAAATGGTTATAAGAATTGGAGGAAAATCATGTCAGTACAAGAATTCTACGAAAGAATCAACGGTGATTATAAATCAATTGCAGCACTTTTTAAAACTGATGAAAGAATTTTAACTTTATTAAAAATGATATTTGAAGATGAGAATTTTGACCTTCTCAGAAAATCTATGGCAAGCCAGGACTACGAAACTGCATTCCGTGCAGCACATACAATGAAAGGATTCTGCCTTAACCTCTGCCTTACTCAGCTTCAAAAATCAGTCTCTGACCTTACAGAAGCTCTTCGTGGTACAGTAAAACCAAATGCCGCAGAATTATACAGAATTGTAGAAGATGATTATGCAAATCTTCTCAAAAACCTGAATGAACTTGTTCACGAATAGTTCAAGGAGAATTTTCAATGTTTTCCAACAAGATCCTTATCATAGACGATTCAAAAATCAACCATGAGATCCTTAAAGACATTATAAATTCTAACTACGAAATTCTTGAAGCTTACAATGGTCAGGAAGGGCTCAGCGTTATTAAGCGCAACAAAGATGAAATCACACTTATTCTTCTTGATCTTATGATGCCTGTTATGGGCGGATTAGATGTTCTTGCAAATCTTCAACAGACTGCAACTACAGATGAAATTCCTGTTATGATAATTTCTTCTGAAACAGATACAGACCAAATGAGCCGTGCTTATGACCTTGGTGCAATAGATTTTATTCATCGTCCTTTTAATCCTGAAATCGTTATGCGCCGAATTCAAAACACAATTGCACTTTACAGCAAAAAGCGCAATCTTGAAGAATTTGTCGTAAAACAGTTTTTTGAAAAAGAAAGAAACAATCAGACAATGATTGAAGTTCTTGCAAATATCGTTGAATTCCGTAACGGAGAAAGCGGAACTCATGTTGTTCATATTCACGCACTTACAAATGTCATTCTGCATACTCTCAAAAATTTTGTTCCTCAGTACAATCTTTCATCAGAAATGATTACTGACATTTCAAATGCAAGTGCTCTCCATGATATTGGAAAGATTTCTATTCCTTCAGAAATCCTAAATAAACCTGGACGCCTTACCGACGAAGAATTCGACATAATTAAATCTCATGCGGCAAAAGGTTCAACCATCCTTGAAAATACAGAGGCATATGAAAAATCTTCATTCCTTAAGACAGCCCGTGATATTTGCCGCTGGCACCACGAACGCTGGGACGGAAAAGGTTATCCTGATGGTCTTAAAGGAAATGAAATTCCTCTTTCTGCTCAAGTTGTTGCCCTTGCTGATGTTTATGATGCACTTATAAGCAAACGCTGTTACAAAGATGCAATTCCACATGAAAAAGCAATTCAGATGATTCTTAACGGTGAATGTGGAAATTTCAATCCAGATCTTCTTGAATGTCTTAAAATTCTTTCTCCTGAACTTAAAAATGGTTTAGACGAAGAATATCTGTCAAAAATTGAACTAGAAGAAATTTCTGCAACTGCAATGAATCTTATGTCAAATCTCGACAGCATTACTTCTGTTCTCTTCTAATCAAACTTCTGTTTTTCCAAAGTCTACTTATTCCAAAACATCCGCATTTAATCTATGATAGCTCATGCTGGAATTACAGAAGAATATTTTAAATAGCTTTAATTTAGAATTATTATAGATATAATAAAATTGGCGCAAAGAAGTGTTCAACGCGACTGGGAGCCAATTTTATTAATTTTTTATAAAAACTCGAAGTTAAAACAAAATATATTCAGGAGACAAGACATATGTTTTTTGAAAAAAAAGATAAAACCCCTTCACAGACAGTAATTGAAGATGTTTGTAAAATCAAAAAAGGTGAAACAGCACTTATCATTGCAAATCCTGCAACAGCCGCAATTGCACAGAATCTTTATCATGCATGCATCGAGGCAAATGCAAAGCCAACGTTGATTTATCAGCCGACAAAAACTTCAAATGATTTTGCAGAAGAAACTGTTGTTGGCGCAATCAAAACTGCCCCGGATGTAATTTTTTCTATTTCAGAATGTAAACTCGGAAAAGATGAAAAAGCAATCGCAAATCCGATGAAAGCTGATGACGGAAAAATGTACGACAATACTTTTGATTATCTTTTGAACGGCCAAAAATCAATTCGTGCAGTCTGGACTCCGGGTCTTACGCAGGACATGTTTGACCGCACAGTAAATATCAATTACAAGCTTCTTGGTGAACGATGCAAAGCTCTCTGCGAAAAATATGTAAATGCAGAAAGCGTTCATGTTACGGCAAAAGGCGGAACTGACATTGTTGTAGGTTTAAAGGGAAGAGAAGGAATGATTGATGACGGCGACTTTTCTAAACCAGGAAGCGGCGGAAATATTCCTGCGGGAGAAACATTCATCAGCCCTGTTGTTGGAAGTTGTAGCGGAAAAATTGTTTTTGACGGAAGCATGACTTTCAGCAACGGAGATTCTATTCTTGAAACTCCAATTACCTGTGAGGTTGTAAACGGTTTCGTAAAAGAAGTAACCGGCGGAGAAGAAGCAAAACGACTTTTAAAAGACATTCAGACTGCAGAAAAAAAAGCAATCGAAATGGAAAAAAGCGGAAAGCTTCCAAAAGGGCAGGGTGAAGTTTACGCAAAAAACGCACGCAATATCGGTGAACTTGGAATCGGTCTTAACCCGGCTGCAAACATTACAGGAAACATGCTTGAGGATGAAAAGGCATTCAGAACATGCCACTTTGCAATCGGTGAAAATTATGACGGAGACGCACCGGCTTTAATTCATTTTGACGGAGTTGTACGCGAACCGACAATCGTCATCAAATATACTGACGGAACAGAATGTACGGTTCTTGAAAACGGAGATCTGAAAATATAATTTTCTAAAATTTAATCTTTCTGCGCGAACTTGGTGCACTGGTCTGCAAAAGTATCGCGCGTCATATTTTCATTGTGCTTAAGCATACTTGCAGGAATTCCGTAAGCTTTTTCAAGCTCTTCATTTGTCATTACTTCTTCCGGAGTTCCAAAAGCCATATCTTTATTCGGGTGGATTAAAAGCACATTTTCTGCATATTTACGACTGAGTTCAAGCTCATGCATTGAAATATACATTGCCGTTTTTGTCTTCAACGAATAACTTCTTAAATACTCAAGTGCGGAATGTTTCTGTCTGTCTTCCATCGCAAATAAAGGTTCATCCATAAACACACTGGCACTTCCATACAAAAGACTGAATGCCAGAAGCACCCTCTGATTTTCGCCCTTACTTATTTTTGTAAGACCATGATTCATTACCTGAGAAAGTTCAAAAACATCAACGACTTCACTAAACAAATCGTCACACTTTACGCCCTTTGCCTTTCCCTTGAGATTTCCATTTGAATACACATAAGACAAAAGCTGTTCAACTTTATCTTCGCTTTCAAATTCCATGTTCTGATAAATCACAGAAGCAAGAAGGTTTTTCTGCTCTTCAGGCAAAGAAGCAATATCCTGTCCGCCCAAAAGAACTTTACCTGTTGAAGGCAAAATTCTTCCGCTTGCAAGAAGCATGAATGTAGATTTTCCGCATCCGTTTGGCCCGATGATACTTGTAAAACTTGCCGGAATTCCGCCTGTAAAATGTTCAAAAACCGGTTTTGCAACAAGCGGATTTCCGTTCTGATCAAGCTCATCATCTTCTACAGGATAAGCATAAGTTACATCGTTGAAGTCGATAAAGTTCATTCTATTCAATCTCAGCGTTTTCTACTTTTTCAAGACGTATTTCTTTTCCGGCTGCAATGAGCTTTTTACCTGCAACATGTGCCACATGATTGATAACTTTATATTCAACCTTGCAGAAACGGTCAATGTCAATTTTTGCAGATTTTTCTACAGCGCCTTCAAAGCCTTCAAGAGTAACAAGAGTTCCAGGAGCTGCCCATGGTGCTGTCAAAAGTTCAACCTTTTCTTTTCCGTCTTCTGTATAATCAGAAGCAAGAAGCATACCGTGGCTTTCAACGCCCTTCATCTTACGTGGAGCAAGATTTGATGCAATGATTACATGCTTACCAAGAAGTTCTTCCGGCTGAAGATATGGACGCAAACCTGACTGAATGATTCTTTCTGTTCCGCTTCCGTCATCCATTGTTTCAATATAAAGTTTGTCACCCTGTGGATTTGTATCAACCTTAAGGATTTTTGCAACTTTAAGTTCAATGTATTTATTGTAATGTTCAACAGGATTGAATGCTGCAGGTGCATTTGCTTTTGCTGCTTCTGCCTGAGCTGCTTTCTTTTCTGCGGCTTCTTTATCAGCTTTTGCATCGTTGTGTGCACCAGCTTCCATAATGTATTCAAGGTCGATTTCACCTGCTACACAAGGAACACCAACCTGCCAGTTTTCAAGAACCTGCGGATGAATTTCACCAAACACACCGCACTGCTTTCCGTTTACAATGATTGCAGCCTGACGTCCAGGAATAAAGCGAGGATCTTCACTTTCCTTAACTTCATACTTATGATCAAGATAATAAAGAATTGTGCTTACTTCAGAAGCTGCATCGTTAAAGTTTGCGTTGTTGCTTGCAGTCAAAAATCCGAGGGACTGAATTGTTTTTGTTCCTGTATTTTCACTCGGCTCGATAAATGCGATTTTTCCAACTTCAAAAATTTTATGAGGATATACAGCATTTCCACTCTGAGCTTCTGCTTCAAACAAAGATGCAATAATTGAAGGACGGATAAACTGATAGTTTTCACTCATTGGGTTTGCAATTTCAATTACATCTTTTGCATCAACGTTCATGTTATCAATGTAAGTCTTTTTTGAACCAAGATAATTGAAAATCATTTCCTGATATCCAAGACCTGCCATAATTCCCTTTACCTTGCGGCTGTATGTTGTAATCGGGAGCAAACGTCCAACTGTAAATTCATTTGGCTTAACAGGCTTAAAATTATCAAGACCATATCCAATCATCACGTCTTCAATAACATCAACTTCATGAAGGAAGTCATTGCGGTAAGCAGCAGGTGTTACAGTAAATTTCTCACCGTCTACAGTTACCTTGTTTCCCATATTTTCAAGAGCCTTAACAACATCATCTTTTGTAAAACTCATTCCAAGCTTCTTGTTGATTGCAGCAAGAGTTGCACTTGTAGGCTTCTGGAAATAGAAAGGAGTTACAATATCTTTTCCGTATTTTGTTTCATATGGATGCTGAACTTTTACAGGAAGAATCTGATATCCTGCATCAAAGAAATCACATGCAACAATGTTTGCAGCAAGCATAAGATTTTCAATGTCATCACCTGTAAGCTCAACCATCAATTCCTTATCGCCAACTTCAATCTGTCCAAGAGTTGCACTGTTGATAATCGGGCTCATGCTCATGATTTCTCCAGAGTCATCCTGAAGAACAGGGAACTTTTCAAAATTCTTAATGATGTCACCGAAATCTTTTCCCTTCGGATGCTTTTCAAGGATTTCGCGGCATGTCATTTTTTCTTCACTCTGAAGCGGAACAAATGAAGTCTTATCTGGATCTGCTGCTATATAGTGAACAGGCCACTTAAGGTTTGATGCACGATAAACTCCCATTGAAAGAGACTTTCTCTTGCGTCCAAAGTTCCATGCAAGTTTTTCCTGTGTCTGCATAATGTCAATCAGCATACCGTTATCAATCGGCTTTCCACTGATTACAAATGCAACCATGTAAGGGCGAATTTTTTCCAGCGCAGGATCTACGATTGCAACACGATTTCCACAATCCTTAAGATTTCCATCTGTTGAAAGGAATACAGAATAATCACTGTGCTTTGCTCCTTCATGTTCACGAAGACAACGGGTAACGCCACCTGTAGACCACAAGTCAGGACGGTTTGTATCGTTAAGTTCGATTTTAATTACACGTTCATCTTCTTTATCTGCTTCATTTGGCTTTTCATCAAGTTCAGCTTTTGCGCACGTAAGTTTCTTTTCAAAAAGTTCCCAGTCTGTGTATTTTTTTCCCAAAAGTTTCCAGAATAATTTTTCGTTTACTTCAATTTTTGGCATAATTTCCTCGATTCTACCCGCTAAGGGGCTCTATTTTAGTGAGAATATTTTAATCTAATAGAAGAATTTGTTCAAGAATTTGAACATAGACCTGCCAGCTGTCAAAAGCTTTGTAACTTTTCTATATTAGTATTATTATTTTAGCTATGAAGCTTAAAATACTTCCTGTACTTTTTTTCGCATTTTCATTTTCATATTTATCTGCAGAAGAAAAAATTGAAAATCTGATTGCAGGCTATTTCAAAAACAACCTTGATCTTCTTACACTTTCCGCAGACATGGACAATGCGATTTTAAATAATAAATCTGCTGAAATTTCAAACGGCTTTTCAATCCAGCTTGCTTCAGGCTCAATTGAAATTTCCCGCAACGAAAAAGACAAAACAGAAATTTCTTTTGCTCCAAGTACATCAATCACTTTTCCCCAGGCAAATAATCTTACGGCTTCTGTCTCATCTTCAATCAAACTTCTGGACGGCTCAAAAGAAAAAGCAACTACAAAACTTTCATTAAGTGCAGATTTAATTTCAGGAAACTCTGCAAAACGAAGTATAACGCTTGAAGAATCAAAACGTGCAGTTCTTGTTGCCCAGAGAAATCTTCAAAATGGATTTATAAATGCTGAAACAGAATTTTATGAAAACCTGAAAAAGCTTTACAAAATCGGGATGAACATTACTTCCGCACAAAAAGATCTTTACGAAGACAATCTTGATTTTGAAAAAATTCAGGCACAAGGGTACAGCACGGGAAGCACCAAATATCGTCTTGCAAAAATGGAAGTTCTTTCAAGTCAGAGAAAAGTAGATCTTTATCAGCACGAACTTGAACGTGAGACAAGAATTTTTGCAGGAAAATGCGGTTACTCTGTTTCAACAAATGCCGCTGATTTTTTGCCGTCTGTGATTCCTCAGGTTAAAGCTCTGGACGTAAAAGATTTCCCAAAAGAAAATTTTACAAAAACAGAAAACGCTGTGTGGAATGCATACATAAATCAAAAGAAAAGAGACGCAGATTATGATTTTACTCTTTCCGCAAACGCAGGCTACACTTTTGATAATGAAATCCACGATGATAAATTTAAAAATACAGTTGACTTAGGAACTTCATTAACGTGGCTTAAAACAGGACTGACAGCAAATGCCGGTGTTTCAATCCCTACAGATAATTCTAATCCTAAATATATTTTGGGACTTACAATTATTCCAAATCAGTTTCGGCTGAATAAAATTTCAAAAGAACAGGAAGCCGTTGCCGCTAACAAAGAACAAATTCAAATCACTTCCTCAAAAACAGATTATGTTACGACAGTAATTTCTCAGCGTACTACACTTTCAGATTTAAAATGGAACAAAGAAAAAAATAAAGAAATCTTTGACATGTATGACACTCTGGAAAAAGATTCCGCAGTCAATCTTGAAAAAGGATACATTACAGAAAGCGAATACAATTCTGTAAAAGCAAACAAAGAAAACTACAGAATTCAGTGCCTCATTGATGACATTGAATTCATTTTATACAACAACACAACAAAACTTTATTTTACCCGTGATGAGGAACTAAAGCATGAATAAAATAATCAAACGATATCTTATTGGTCTTGCCTCTGTCATTCTTCTTGTTATTATTCTTGTTCTCATAAAAAATTTCATTGCACAAAAAAATGCCGCAAATACTTTTTATGTTGTTAAAGCTGAAAAATACGAAAATGTCATAAGTGTTGCGGGTGTTGTTTCTGCAAATCAGGAACAGAAGCTTCAGGCTCTTTCAAACGGAACTGTTGTTGAAGTTTTTGTAAAACAGGGCGACCGTGTAAAAAAAGGTGACGTAATCATTCAGCTGGATGATACTACTGAACAATATAAGCTTGCTCAGCACGATTACGATCTTGAGCTTACAAAAATCAACGGTTCAAAGAAAGAGCTTGCACTTAAGCAGACAGAACGAAAATCTCTTGTGCAGAAAATTGCAGAACGTAAAGTTACAGCTACTTTTGACGGAATTATCGCAGACATTGATGTTTCAGTCGGTGATTCTCTTGAAGCAAAAGATTCTGTTGGTTCACTTGTTGATACTTCAAGTCTGATTGCAGAAGTTGAAATTGCTGAAACTGATGTTGCCAAGCTTAAAGTAGGGCAGGAAGTTGAATTCTCTTTCCCTTCATATTCAGGAATTGTAAAAGGCTTTGTTACAGGATGGCCTGCAATTGGTGAAGTTACTTCGCGCGGTGCAACTGTTGTAAAAGCTCAGTTAAAAATCAATGATTATCCTGAAAGCATCCTTCCGAATTTCTCTTTCAGCGGAAAAATCAGAATCAGCCCGGACGAAAATTATCTTGTTGTAGAACGATATGCAGTTGCAAGAGAAAACGGAAAAGCTTACGTAAAGACAGTTGACGGAAAAAAGATTCCTGTTGAAGTAGTTCCATTTTCAAGCGAATACGTAAAAATTGTAAAAGGTGATGTTAAGGCTGGAGACAAACTCAAGCAGTTAACAACTCCAAAAAAATCCGGCGGGAGACCTGGCGGTAACAACAAAAACAGCACAATGGGTGGCATGGGCGGAATGCCTGCAATGAGAAGATAAAATGGCAGAACATGTTATTGAACTTTCTGATGTAAAAAAAGAATACGTCATGGGAGACCAGACAGTTTTTGCACTCAGAGGCGTAAGCTTTACAATCGATCAGGGGGAATTCGTTACGATTATGGGTCCTTCTGGAAGCGGAAAATCAACCTGCATGAACATGATTGGTTGTCTGGACAGACCTTCAAGCGGAACCGTAAAAATCAACGGACGTGATATTTCTCAGATGACAGAAAAAGATCTTTCATATTTGCGGAACGTTACAGTCGGATTTGTTTTCCAGCAGTACTTCCTTTTACCCGCTATGACTGTTCTGGAAAATGTAATGCTTCCACTTCGATATTCTGGTGTTCCACGCGAAGAAAGAGCAGCTCTTGCAAAAGAGTCACTAAATAAAGTCGGGCTTTCAGAAAGAATAAATCACAAACCTCACGAACTTTCTGGTGGACAAAAACAGCGTGTTGCAATTGCCCGTGCAACAGTTACAAAACCAAAAATCATTCTTGCGGACGAACCTACCGGCGCTTTGGACACCGCTACTGGAAAAGCCGTAATGAATCTGTTTAAAGAAATAAATGACAGCGGCACAACAATCGTTATAGTAACACACGATCCTCGAATCGGTGAAAGCTCAAAAAGATGCATCAAAATTCTGGACGGCCTTTTATGTTAGAAGATTTTATTTACGCATTTTCAAATTTTAAGCGAAACAAAATCAGAACTGTTCTCTCGCTGCTTGGAATTATCATCGGTGTTGCATCTGTAATTGTCATAATGAGTATGGGTTCAAGTTCCACAAAACAGGTTGCAGATACATTCGGCTCATGCGGTCTGGACATGATAAGTATAAACACCGGCTTCATGCTTAGACGAAGCAATCCGAATGCTCTTCAATACAATGAATCTTTCAGAGAAGAATTATTTGACTCTTTGCCGGGAATTAAAAAAATCTGGTACAAAAATTCAATCAGCGGAACAATTGCCTGCAACGACATAAGTGCTTCTTCTCAATGTATGGCAGTTGAACCAGGATACATTGAAACTTACGGCATCAAGCTTGAAAGCGGTGAACTTTTTTCTGTTACTGATGATGTTTACGGTTTGCAGAAAATAATTCTTGGAAGTGATATTTCATCTTCTCTTTTTCCAAACGGAAATGCAATCGGTAAAAATGTAACAATCACGATTGAAAAAGTCCCTTTTAATTTTACTGTATGTGGAATTTTAAAAGAACAAAATTCAGGAATGGAAAATACTTCTACAGCTTGTTTTATTCCGCGCGGATTTTATCTTAAGCAGGTAAATCCAAATGCCACTGCAAACGGCGTAATGGTTCAGGCTGTCTCAAGTGAAAAAGCAAGTGAACTTGTTTCTTTAATTTCAAACTTCTGCGATACAAAATCAAGAACAGAAAATTCCGTAAACGTTTCTTCCATGCAGACAATGATTGAACAAATTAGTTCTGTCACAAAAACAATGAGCGTCATGCTTTCAGGAATTGCAGCAATTTCTCTTTTAGTCGGTGGAATCGGCATCATGAACATTATGATTGTAACGGTTACTGAAAGAAAACAGGAAATTGGAATCAGAAAAGCCTTAGGTGCAAGTCCTTCGATGATACGCCAGCAGTTTTTAATTGAATCTGCAAGCATCACTTTAATCGGCGGATTTGCGGGAATTATTCTTGGAATTATTCTAAGCTTCACCGTTGAATTTGTAATGTCACTTTCTTACGTAATAAGCTATCAGTCATGCATAATTGCGTTCTTTTTCTCTGTAGTTGTAGGAATTGTGTTTGGATTAAGTCCTGCAAGCCGCGCCGCAAAACTTGATCCTGTAATTGCTCTTAGCGGTGAGTAGCTTTTCCTCTTGAAATAAAGTCCATCTTTCGGATTGATTTTCTTGACGGTCCTAAACTATCATTTGTTAGTTTTTCAAAACTTGACTTACGATTGTTAGTTTTTTCCTGTTTCCAGATTGGCTTTTCAGGGTTTTTGTCGCCTTTTTTCACATATTCAAGCCATTCTGCAGGCTCAGGAACTTCAAATCTTAACTTACGTCCGTTAGTTGGATGAGTAAAGACTAACGTTCGTGCATGAAGAGCCAGTCTATGGAAAGGATCTGTATTTGCCCTGTAATTTTCATCTCCTGCAAGAGGGTAGTGCTTTGAAGACAAATGAGCTCGTATCTGATTTTTCTTACCTGTATCAAGTTCAAGCTCAAAAAGTGTATGAGTTTCACCTCGCTCAATAACCTTGTAATTTGTTCTTGCAGGAACAGTATCAGCTTTATCATCTTCACGATTTTTTACATATCCAACATGAAAAGCATTTTGTGCCAGAGGTTCATCTATCAAACCGCTGTCTGGAAGATATTTATCTTTACTTTTTGGATTTTCGGCAACAGCACGATAAAGGCGCTCTGTTACCATTTTGTGCCATGCGTTCATAACTTTTTTCTGAACAGCTTCATTTAAGGCAAACATCATTACGCCGCTTGTGTCACGATCCAGACGATGAACAACATAAGGCTTATGCGTAGAAGTTAAAACGCCCCTCTGCCTCATAATTTTTTCAAGAAGCTCCTGTGCAGTCCTTACCTTGCTTCCAGGATACGGAACCGAAAGAAGTCCCGTCGGCTTGTTGATTACAACTATATCGTTGTCTTCATAAATAATTTCAATCTTTTCTCTGCCGTAATCTTTCTTGTGTTCACGTTTATATTGTGTGCTTGCCTTAACCATGGCGCACATTATAATCATTAATTAAAAAAAAAACAGACCCTTGCGGGCCTGTCTAACATTAGATAATTTCGGACTTAAAAGCTTATCTTTGTTGTTGTACCGATTGATGCCTTTGCATCCTTGTCATAGTTGAAGAAAGCTCTTACATTTGCCTTTCCAACATTGAATACTAAAGAAGGTGTTACGCTGTATGTTGTATCCTTGTTGTCTTCTTCGAATGCTTTAATTCCTGCTTCAAGTACAACAGAAACTACATCTGTAACCTTGTATGAAGCAAAAGGATAGATTTCATATTCATTCTTATCTTTAATCAATGTTTCATATGCAAGAACACCAACTTCAAGTTCATCCTTCTGGAAAGCTACTTTTTCACTTACTTTCAAGAGGAAAGTCTTTTTACCATCCTTATCTGTTTTATCAGAAAGATCCTTGCTCAGATACTTTGCTTCAGCTTCAAGCGCAATATTTTCAATGTCCTTGTATTTGAAGAATCCATAACCCTGGCCAGAAAGACTGTAACCACCGGCAACTGTAATTACATCATCAACATACTTTGCACTGAATGCTAAAATCTTTTCATTAAACTTAACCTGTCCGGCTTTTACTTTACCACTTGTAACCTTTGAATCTCCAACTACATATTTATCTGCATTAAGAGTTGAAAGCTGTGCTGTCAAAAACAGATTATTTACAGGAACAAAAGTAAAGGTTGCACCAAATACATCTGTCTTTCCTGAATTTTCTGCAAGGTTATAGCTGTCATATCCGTCAGCGCTTGTGTATTTATCCTTAAGCTTTCCAGAAACTACGATAAACTTATCATCAAAGAGCTTTGCATAACCAACTGCATATCTGATATTTTCAGATGCAAAGAAAGTATTTGGTGCAATAGAATTTTCATTTTTATCAAATGCTGTATATCCAAACTTATTTGCCTGGTAACGAAGATTTACTCCATACTGCCCCTTGTCGATGTCAAGATTCAATCTGAGTCTTGAACTTGCATGTCCATAATAATATCCGTCATGGAAAGTTGTTGTATCAACTGTTTCCTTGTCAAGATTTCCTTCAAGACCTGCACGGATATAACCGTTAAAACTAATGCCTTCTTCTGCAAATGCTCCAAAAGCAAAACCTGTTGTTAAAGCTACTGCTAAAACCTTCTTTGTTAATCTTTTCATTTTATACTCCTTATTTTTCCGGCTTTTTATCACCTGTTTGATTGGCATAATATATATTTTTTTTATTTATGCCTAATACAAGTTTCTTCTAGTCAGTTATAAGCCAGGAATATACCACCTAAAATGACATTTTTCAACCTTTTGTCAAAAAAATATAAAATACTTCCAGAAATTAGACATAGCATGAATTCAATGTTATACTTTAATATACATATTATTTTGAGGTATAAAATGGATTTGCTTTTAACAGATGTAGAAATTCCAGAGGGAACAACAGAAATTACAGAAACAACTTTTTACAATCATCGTCTTGTTGCCAGTGTAAAAATTCCAGATGGAGTTCTTGTTATTGGTGAACGTGCTTTTGCTGATTGTGTAAACCTCAAAAAAATTGAACTTCCGGAAAGTCTTATGGCTATCGGTAAGCAGGCTTTTATAAATTGTGTTTCTCTTGAAGACATTAATATTCCAAACAATATTGTTACTATTGAAGAAGGCACTTTTGAAGACTGTACAAATCTTGAGTCAATCATTATTCATGAAAATGTAACAACTATCCGCGACAGAGCATTTGGAAATTGTACAGGAATTAAAAATCTTGTTTTACCTGACAATCTTATTTCATGCTCAGCAACTGCATTTCCAAACAGCAGAAAATATCTTCCGATCAACAAGTCTTACAGATACGAAGACGGAATGATGATGAATATTGTAAACGATATGCTTCTTTTTTATTCCGGTGAAAAAACAAAAGTTAAAGTTCCAGACGGAATTAAAGGAATTGCAGAACGTGCATTTAAAGGCAGCAATGTAAAAACTGTACGTGTTTGTGAAGGCGTAAAAAGCATTAGTGATGAAGCATTTATTCAGGCTGGAGAAAATGTAACGGTTATTCTTCCTGAATCAATTGAATATATTGAAAACAGTGCTTTTGATAGTTCAGTTCATGTGCTGTGCCCAAAAGGAAGTTACGCAGAAGGCTGGTGCCGCAATAATCCTGATTTTTCACAGCTTGAAGACCAGGAAATGTAATTTATCCTGCAGATACGAAGGCCCTCTTTTGAAGGGTCTTTTTTTATTTCCTGCACTTTTACTTCTTCAAATACCTTTTTATAAATCTCAATTTAATATATAATGCTCTGTTGTGAATTTAGAAAATCCTTTAATTGTACAGTCAGACAGAACTTTATTACTCGATGTTCATGCTCCAAAAGCTGAAGAATGCAGAAATGCGCTCATTCCTTTTGCTGAGCTTATTAAATCTCCGGAACATCTTCATACATATCAGATTACGCCTCTTTCTTTATGGAATGCAGCCAGTGCAGGTTTTTCAAGTTCAGACGCAATCAATGTTCTCAACGATTTTTCAAGATACGACATTCCGCAGTCTGTTTCAGTATGGATTCAGGAAACTTCTGACAGATTTGGAAAGCTCCGCCTGATTGAAGCACCATCTGTTATTCACAGCGACGGCACCAAAGAAGAATATCTTTATCTTATTACTTCTTCGCCCTATGTCTACAAAGAAATTGAAGCCAACTCTTTTGCAAGAAAACAGCTTGTTCCACAGTCCTTTGAAAAACCTAATCAGTATGGATTTAAACTTCTGCTTACTGACCGCGGAACTGTTAAACAAAATCTCTTAAAACTCGGCTGGCCTGTAAAAGATGATGTTCCCCTCGTGGACGGAGCACCGCTTGAAATTAATCTCAAAGATAAAACTTCATCTGGTGCAGATTTTAAAATCCGCGGATATCAAAAAGAAGCCGCTGCATCTCTTGTTGGAAACAAAGGGCCCGGTACAGGATTCGGTACAATCGTTCTTCCTTGTGGTGCCGGTAAAACAATCGTCGGTATGATAATCATGTCGATGCTTAAAACAAACACTTTAATTGTTACAACAAACATTAGTGCCGTTCATCAGTGGATTAACGAACTTCTGGATAAAACAAATCTCACTCGTGACCAGATTGCAGAATATACCGGCGAAAACAAAACGATTCTTCCTGTTACCGTTGCAACTTATCAGATTCTTACATGGAGACCAGATAAAACCGGACCTTATCCTCACTTTGCTCTTTTCCGCAACAACAACTGGGGACTCATAATTTATGATGAAGTTCACATGCTTCCGGCTCCTGTTTTCCGTGTTGCAGCAGAAATTCAGGCAGTAAGACGGGTAGGGCTTACAGCAACTCTTGTTCGTGAAGATGGATGTGAGGGCAATGTGTTCTCTCTTGTCGGTCCAAAAAGATATGATGTTCCATGGAAAGAACTTGAAAAATCACAGTGGATTGCAACTGCAGAATGTATTGAAGTGCGTCTTCCTTTAAGTCAGGAAAAAGAAATCGATTATGCAGTCGCAACAAACAGAGAAAAGCACCGCATAGCAAGTGAAAATCCTGTAAAAATTGAAGTCGTAAAATCACTCGTTGAAAAATTTCCTGAAGATAAAATTCTCATAATCGGGCAGTACATTTCACAGCTTGAAGAAATTGCACAGCTTCTTCACACACCGATTATCACAGGAAAAACAAAAAATGCAGAACGAGACCAGATTTATGCTGATTTTAAAGAAGGCAAACACAAAGTTCTTGTTGTAAGTAAAGTTGCAAATTTCGCAATTGATCTTCCAGACGCAAGCATGGCTATTCAGGTGAGCGGAACTTTCGGAAGCAGACAGGAAGAGGCTCAACGTCTTGGAAGAATTCTTAGACCAAAAGAAAGAACTTCAAGATTTTTTACATTAATCACACGAAACACAGTAGAAGAAGATTTTGGAAGCAACAGACAGAAATTTCTTGCTGAACAGGGATATTCATACAAAATCATCAGAAACTTTACTGCCACTGGACTTGATGAATTAAATGAACCGGTTTGCATCCAATAAAATCAAAAGGATTACCAGATGACTACAGATCCAAAAGTACAGCGAATCATAGACTGGAGAGAAACTCTTAATACTGCAAGCGACGAAAAATTCTTCGACATAATGCACATTTATCTTGGAGAAATTAAAACTCCTTACAACAAACAGAAACTCATCGAACAGCTGAGCTCTTTTTTAAGAAACGAACAGAACAGAGAAACAATTTTTTCACTTCTAACTGATGAAGATATAAAAATTCTTACTGCTATAAAATATATTCAAAACGCAGAAATTTCAAAAATAGAAAAATTTTTTACACCTGTTTTTTCACTCGGGGATCTTTATTCAAAACTTGCAAATCTTGAAGAGCGCCTTTTAATTTTTACAAAAAACTCTGATAGTAAAAAAATCGTTCAGCTCAATCCGCTTTTGGAAGACGATTTAAATCCATATCTCAGTCTTAAAAATTTAATCAGCGAAGAATCTTCCAACTTAACTCCAGATAAAGCAGAATTAAAACTTTCACCTTCTGTACTTGCAGTTTTCCTTTCGTTTCTTTCTGGTAAAAAAGAAATCTGTAAAGCAGATGGTTCATTAAAAAAGAAACCGCTTGAAGAAATTTCGCAGATTTTTAAAACTGATGATGTTCAGCTTTTTGTAAATCTTTATAATTCACTTTCAAACCTTTCTCTCATAAATGATTTCAATCATCTTGAGAAATTTGCAGACCTTGATTTTGTAAATCAGCTTTCATATTTATGTGCAGCTTATGCAGGACATTTTTCACGAACAACGATTCAAACTAACGCACAGCTTTTTCTTCAGACTCTTTATTTTGCAAAAAATAAATTTTATACAAAACAGAAAATTTTTGAAATCGCGTTTTTAATTAAGGAAAGCATAAACGATTCAATTCCTTCAGCAGGAAGATTTTCAAGAATGATTGCTGCTGCTTCAACTTCTTTATCTGATTCTTTTGACAACGGACTTTTTGAACTTATGACAGATGCCGCAATTTCTTACGGAATAATCTGCCCTTCAAAAGAAAATAAAAATGCTTTTTTTATTAATGATATTTTTTCACTTCCATCTGTTGAAAACAAAAGCAATCTCTTAAATCTTGATGCGGGCTTCAATGTAACAATTATGCCTGGTCTTACACTCAAGGAATATCTGCCGCTTATAAAGTTTCTCAAACCGCTGCAATGTGATGTCTTAAGCATTTTTGAAATTACAAAGCAATCCGTAATTAAAGCATTCGATCTTGGGCTCAAAAAAGAAGATATAATCAACATTCTTAAAACTTATACATCATTTGATATCCCACAGATTCTACAGATGAATCTTGAGGAGTGGGAATCTTCATATGGTTCTGCAGCATTGTACAAAGGATTTGTGCTTAAGCTGTCCGCAGAAAATTCTTTCCTCGCAGAAAAAAATCCGTCATTTGCAAAACACATTATAAAAATTCTTGCGCCTGGTGTTTATCTTCTTGATTTTGAAACGGATGAAGAAACTCAAAATGCTGTTGCTGAAATCGGGCTGGATTTTATTGGAACTATAAAAAATAACAAAGAGCAGATTCAGTTTCTTCCTTTTGCAAAATTGAATTCGCAGAGTAATTTTAAAGCAGAAAAAATTGAAACTAAAAAATTAAATTCAATTGTTCAGCAGAAAAAATTTCTTGATCAGCTTAAAAAAGAAACAGAAGCTCTTGAAGCAACTTCAGATCAAAAAGACGGTTTGATTGACAGAATTAAACGACGCACGATTTTAAGAACTGAACAGCTCCGCCCTGAATCAGTGAGATTTGAACTTACAGAAGCAACTGGCATGGATTTCACCGGAAAGATTCACATTCTTGAAGCAGCAATTCAACAGTCAAAAATGATTGAAATTGAACTTGCCGGCAAAAAAGAAAAAATCACAGGATACGCAAAAGGGCTTGTAAAAAATTCACCAGCCCCAATGCTTTTTATGACACATAAAAATTTTAACGGTGAAACAGTCGAAATTGAAATCGAAATTGCAAAAATCTCTTATCTTAAAAAACTCAGATATTCCTGATTATTTGCTTAATGCCGTACGCTGATTAATTACAGTTTTAAGAGATGCAACGGCTTCCTTGAGATTATCATCGCCTTTTCCAACAAGAGATGCTTCACATGCGGAACTTGCAGTTGTAATCTTCCCAAGAATTTCCTGTTCAAGCTTTGCAGAAAAAATATCTTTATTAATAATTTTAAATGCTTTTGCTTCTTCTGCCAGATCTACAATCAGCTGCTTTTCTGTCTCATAATCACTGTTAAGCATTGAAGACTTCTGCAAAAGAAGATCCATATATGAATTAATTTTATCAATTAAAGAAGGTTCACTATTCTTTTCTTCTGATTTTTTAAAAAGTCTGTCAAAAATCATGTTCCTATATTACCAAATTTAAGGGCGAGCCACAACCTCATCTAATCTGCTGATAAGTTTAAGCGGACTGAGGCTGAAATTATTCTTAAACTCTGTAGAAAGCTTTCCGTGAACAAGACTTGCTGTTACTGCTGCATTGATTGTGTTATATCCCTGAGCAAGAAGAGCAGAAATCAAACCTGCAAGAACATCTCCGCTTCCTCCTTTTGCAAGTGCCGCTGTTCCAATCGGATTAATATAAAATTCAACCCTGCTGTTTTTGTCTGACCAGGAAGCAATCATTGTATTTGCACCTTTTAAAAGAAGAACTGCTTTTTTATATTTTTCACAAAACTCTTTTGCAAACTTTGTTTTTTCTTTAAGGATTTCATTTACTGTCACATCACCAATTCCGCATGATTTAAGCAAAGCTGAAAATTCTTTTGGATGAGGTGTAATTACACAATCAAATTTTTCAAGAAAATCTGAAACTTTTGCACTGTAACAAATGTCTGCATCAAGAATAAATTTAATTCTTTTTTCTTCTGCAAAATCTAATGCCTGCAAAATATATTTTTCAGCATATTCTGTATTTCTTCCAAGACCCATTCCAATTGCAATTGCTGAAGTATTTTCCGGAATTTTTTCTGACGACATTATTTCTGCACTTGAAGATTTATTTTCGCCAACCATTGTTACAAGTCCAGCTCCAAAATTCAAAGCAGCAAATGATGCAATCTGTGCAGCACCAGATTTTTCACCGCTGATTATTGCAGCATGACCAAACGAACCTTTATTTACATTCTGCTTTTTTCTGATTGGCAAAACTGCATCTGAATATTCAAGAACAAATGAATGAGGCAGGAAAGTTTCAGTTTCAAATGCATCACGGCTAACTCCAAGATCTGCAACTGAAATTTTTCCAACAAAGTCTTTTGCAACATCGCTGTAAAGTGAATATTTTAAAGCTCCCATCGTTACAGTTTCATCCGCAAAAAATATTGTGTTTCCATTACCGTTTTCATCAAGACCAGTCGGAACATCACATGCAACCTTGTATGCGTCATTTTTATTTACGCTTTCAATTACTGCAGCCGCTTCTGGTGAAAGAGGAAGTCTTAATCCACTGCCAAAAATGCAGTCTACAATTACTTCAAGATCAAAGCTTTTTTCTTCAAGGAAAGAATCCAGCTCATAAATGTCTATAAATCTTACACCGATTTTTTCTGCACGTAATTTCTGGATTTTACATAATTCAGATTTTGGCTGTGAAACCTGACAACAAACAACCGATAGTTTATGTGATATTAATCTTCTTGCAAGTGCATAACCATCTGCACCATTATTTCCTGAGCCACAAAGAACAAGAACTGTCGGTCTTGAAATATAACGAACGTTTGTTAGTGTATGTTCTGCAACAACTTTTTCTATTGCTCCTGCAGCATTTTCCATCATTATTTCTTCTGAAAGACCACAGGTTTCTCTTATATTCTTATCTAATACTCTTGTATCTAAAAATAACTTATTCATTTGCTGATATTTTAAATAACAAACGATAGTTAGTCAAGAATTATTTTAGTTTTACAGAATTTTTAAAAAACACAAAAAAAACCGCCCCTTACGAGACGGCTTATATTTTATAAAATAAATCTCAAATTAGAGAGACCACTTCCAGTATACTGGAACACAGATTTCCTTTTCATTTTCATTAGTCTGTGTATAATCAAATTCAACACCTACAGAGTTGTGTTCGTCGATTGTGTAATCAATTGTTGCTCCAACTGTCCACTTGTTGTCTTCAAGACCACCGTCTTTTCCATAAATAGACATCTGGAACTTTGCACCAAGAGCAAGAACATCTGTTGCTTCATAACCAACCATTACACCAAAATACTTATCGTAATCTTCTTTTTTATCAAGACCGATAACTGTTTCTGCATCAAAACGGAATGCGCCTGTTTCATATGCAAGCTGTGCATTGATGATGTTTTCTCCTGTTACATCCAAATCATCTGAAAGTTTTTCAACCTTTCCAGCCTTATAGTTTGTAAATCCTGCGCCGATTGTAAGTCCTTCTACAACGTTAGGGAAGTTCAATGTAAAACCAATGAGTCTTGCATCATCATCAAGAACATCATGTGCTGTAAATCCAACCTGGAATACTGAACCTGTGTAGATTGCACCGATACCCATATCTACATATTCTGTACCATTTACATCTTTTCCTTTAAGCCAGTTTGGAGTTGATCTGTCATTTGACTTTGTAAATTCAAAAGGGAATGTTACAGCAAGACGAAGTGCTCTGTTGAACATTTCAGGACGATAAATTGCTGTGAAACCGTCAGAACCGATGTTTCCGCCTTTCAATTCGTCATCAAGAACTGCAAGTACTGATGCATCAGAATAAATATTATCATGAAGACCGATTGTCAAAGCCTGAATCAATCTCCATTCCATGTACCAGTCATCGATGTAACCGTCAAGATAAAAATCTTTTGTTCCTACGTGATCTTCATCAGTATAATCTTTTAAAACATTGATGATTGTTGTAATTGATGCATCTACATGTTCTGATTTATATTCAACATGCATTTCATCTTTAATTCCTGGAAATTTTACTTCAGAATCATCTCCATTTTTTTCCCATACAGCATCTTCTTCAAAAAGCTTGTTGTGAAATACAACGTCAGCTGCAAATGCTGAACCTGCCATAACCATTGCGGCCAAAGCCATAACTATCTTTTTCATAGTCTATCTCCTATATTATTGATTAAATTAGACAAAAAAGAAAAATTTGTCAACAACGCTTTAAAAACAAAAATCCGTCCTGCCCAAAGTACTGAACAAGACGGATTCATTTCATCAGTTATAAACTGTTATTTATTTTGCAAGATATTCATTGATGCTTGCAGCTGCTTTTCGGCCTTCACCCATAGCAAGAATAACTGTTGCGGCACCAAGAACAATGTCTCCACCGGCCCAAACTTTTGTCATGCTTGTAGACTGCTTTTCATCAACTGTAATATGACCGTGATCATCAACTTTGATTTCTGGAGTTGTTGCAGGAATCAATGGATTTGAATTATTACCAAGAGCAACAATTACTGCATCACAGGCAATTTCATGTTCAGATCCCTTAATTTCAACTGGACGACGGCGGCCTTTTTCATCTGGTTCACCAAGTTCATAGCTGAGACATTTAACTGCACGAACTTTTCCAAAATTTTCTTTATCATTTGGATCATCGTAACCAAGGATTTCAACAGGGTTTTCAAGAAATTTAAATTCAACTCCTTCTTCTTCTGCATGATCTACTTCTTCACGACGAGCCGGCATTTCAACGCGTGAACGGCGGTAAACAACATAAACTTTTTCTGCTCCAAGACGAAGAGCCATACGTGCACCGTCCATTGCAACGTTTCCACCACCACAAACTACAACAGTCTTTGCATGGAAGTAAGGTGTGTCTGCGTGTTCTTCATCATAAGCCTTCATGAGGTTTGCGCGTGTAAGATATTCGTTTGCAGAGAAAACACCAATAAGATTTTCACCAGGAATACCAAAGAATTTTGGAAGACCAGCACCTGTTCCAACGAATGCAGCATCAAATCCCTTTTCTGTAAGAATCTGCTGAACTGTTGTTGTGCGTCCAACAAGCGTATTGTATTCGAACTTTACGCCCATCTTTTCAAGATTTTCAACTTCCTTCTGAACGATTGTTTTTGGAAGACGGAATTCTGGAATACCGTAAACCATAACACCACCGGCCTTGTGGAAAGCTTCAAATACAGTTACATCATGACCTACACGACGACAATCTGCTGCTACAGTTAAACCTGCTGGACCTGAACCAACAACTGCAACTTTTTTTCCTGTTGAAGGAGCAACTGCCGGAGCTGTTGTAAGATTATTGTTTCTTTCATAGTCTGCAACAAAACGTTCAAGGCGACCGATTGAAACTGCCTTTTCAGCATTTTTATAAACTTTACCAACTGTACACTGTCCCTGACACTGCTTTTCCTGTGGACATACGCGGCCACAGATTGCAGGAAGAAGGTTTGTTGCTTTAATAATATCAACAGCAGCTTTAAATTCACCTTTTGCAACCTGTTCAATAAACTTTGGAATCTGAACATTTACAGGACATCCGCTTACACAAGGAGCATTTTTACACTGAAGACATCTCTGTGCTTCAACTACTGCCTGTTCTGCTGTATACCCGAGAGCAACTTCTGTCATCTGTCTTGCGCGAACAAGAGGTTCTCCAGAAGGCATTTCCATCTGAGGAATTTTCATGCGGTCAGGATTCTTCAGTTCCTTTCCTTCAATTTTTTTCTGTTCCTCAATTGCTATATTTTTCAATTCTTCAATTGTCTTGTGACTCATTCTTTTTCTCCTGAAAGTGGACTCAAATAAAACGGGAGCAGCTAACTTTTAGTTTTTAAGCCCGATGTTGCAGCGGTGCTTTGCTTTTTCTTCTTCAGACTTAAAGCTCTTCATACGCATCATCATATTGTCCCAGTCAACTTCATGTGCATTAAAATCTGGACCATCAACACAAACAAACTTTGTTTTTCCGCCAACGCTGACACGACAACCGCCGCACATACCTGTTCCATCAATCATGATTGTATTCAATGAAACTGTTGTTTTAATATTATACTTCTTTGTTGTTGCAGCACAGAACTTCATCATAATCGGAGGTCCGATTGCAATTACTTCTGCAGGAGCAACCTGGCTCTGACAAAGTTCATCAAGTACTTCTGTTACAAGACACTTGCGTCCTTCTGAACCATCATCAGTACAAATGATTACTTCATCACAAACTGCTTTCATTTCATCAACAAAAATTAAAAGATCTTTTGTTCGTGCACCTTCAATAAGAATTACTTTATTTCCTGCTGCTTTAAGAGCCTGAACAATAGGGTAGAGTGGAGCTGTACCAAATCCACCACCAACACAAACTACAGGACGATCATATTTTTCTATAACAGATGGAGTTCCAAGAGGACCAAGTACACCACCAAGATAATCACCTTCTTTAAGCTGAGCAAGCTTCATTGTAGAAGCACCGATTGGCTGGAATGCGATTGCGACCCAACCTTCTTCTGCATTAGCATCTGCGATTGTAAGAGGAATGCGTTCATTCAAATCCTGATCAACCATTACAATCAAAAACTGTCCGGCCTTGCGGTTTTTTGCAATATCCGGAGCTTCAAATTTCATGTAGTAAACAGCCTCTGAAAGGTGTTTCATTTCCAAAATCTTGTTCATAGTACCCCTTACAATTTCCATTATGTGTGTGTAAATTAATGTGCACTAATTTTATTAAATATGAGAAGATTATTCAATTATTTTTATTGACGTTTTATTATTCCGTGTCAGACAAACTTTCGCCACTTTGAACATATTTTTCAAGCTGAAGTTCTGCCTGCTTAATATTTTGAATAATACTTGGTCCGCCGATACAGCCGCCTTCACAAGCCATAACTTCAATCAAATTTGGAGTGTCTGGTTTTGAAGGAATTTTTCCGCTGTTAATGAGACCATAAGCATTAAGCATTTTCATTCCGCTTTTACTAAGTCCATTAATTTTTGCCGGGCGAAGAATTGATTTATCCGTAAGTCTTGCCTTAACTGCTTCAAGTACACCGCCGCTGCGTGCAAAATTTCTTGCATTTGCTGTAGGAATTCTTGTTTCTTCAATAGCTTCCTGCGTTGAAACATCAATATCTTTTGCAATAAAGAGCGCTTCCATATCAGCAGTACTCAAAGCATAATCAACAAAATCATCATCAAATGCTTCACGACGTTTTGCAAGACAAGGCCCGATAAATACTGTTACACATCCAGGATATTCTTTCTTTGCAATTTCTGCCGTGTAATGCATCGGACTTCTTGTTTCTGAAATACATTCTGCAAGAGACGGAACATGTTTTCTAACTGCGCGAACATAAGCTGAACAGCAGGAAGTTGTCATCATTTTGTCACCGCGAGCCATTCTCTCTTCAAATTCTTTGGCTTCTTTTTCTGCACAAATATCTGCACCTATTGCGACTTCATACACTCTGTCAAAACCAGCTGCCTTAAATGCACCCTTAAGCTGTCCAGGATTTCCTTTAAACTGTGATGCAATTGCCGGAGCATAAAGTGCAACAACAGTCTTTTTTTCATCCATAATGCAGCTGATTACATCAACAAGCTGACTTTTACTCATCATTGCACCAAAAGGACATTCGCGCATACAGTTTCCGCAGAAAATGCATTTGTGATAATCAATTCTTTCATGTCCACTTTCATCTTTACTGATTGCACCAACAGGACAAGCTTCTTCACAAGGAACAGGGATTTTGATAATTGCATGGTACGGACAATTTTCCATACATTTTCCGCAGTTAATACAAATTTCTTCATCAATATGAGCATGCCTGTCTATTGTAATAGCCTTTTTTGGACAATTCATCTTACAAGGACGAGCATCACAACCCTGACATGCATTTGTAACCATATAATGTGCCTTAACACAAGCATTACAGGCTTCATGTAAAACTGTAAGCATAGGCCAGGTTGGTTTTTTTCTATTAATTGCCTCTTTTGCAAAGGAAGCAAGTGTTCTCTCTTCATCAATATTTTCAACAGAAATTCCCATTCGGGCAATTGTACGCATTCTGATTATTTCACGATCATGAAAAATACAACATCTTAAAGGCGGCTTATTTCTTGGAACCATTTCCCGGGGAATAAAATGAACTCCTTCTTCAAGTTTGCCTTCAAGCTGAAGTTTTGCAATTCTTACAAGAATTTCTCTTTTAACATTAGAAGTGTTGTTATTGATGTTTAACATGATTTCTATATTATATAATCTATTAGAATAAATTCAAATTCTAAAATTCAGGTACAAAAATGATTTCAGAAGAATTAAAGCAGAAAATTATTTCTCTCGCAAAAAAATACGAAACAAAGGATTTCCTGAAAAAAGATCCGTCTCAGTTTATGCATAAATTTTCAGATCCAATAGATCAGGAAATTGTCGCTCTTTTATCTGCAACAATGGCCTTTGGTAACAGAATTCAAATTAATAAGCATATAGAATTAATTTTAGATGATATGGGTACAAATTTACCGCATGAATGGGTACAGAAAAAAAAATACTTAAACTTTTTTACAAAAGGAGATATTTCTTTTTACAGAATGTATACACATAATGATTTTATCCTGTTTTTTGACACCATTTTCTTAATGCTAAAAGAATCTGTAACCATTGGACAGTATATAAAGAAAAAAATATGCTTAAATTCCTCAAACTGCACCCCAATCTGTATCCAAATCTGTAACCTTTTTCCAGAAAACTGTCACCTTATACCTCACTCAAAAACTACAGCAGCCAAAAGAATCAACATGTTTCTCAGATGGATGGTCAGAGATAATTCACTAGTCGATCTTGGGCTCTGGGCGTCATGGATTGATAAAAAAGATCTTCTTATGCCTTTAGATACACACGTTATGCAGCAGTCAACAAAATTCGCTCTTATAAAACCATCATCTTCAGGAAAAGTCCGCTCTGCAACCTTAAAAACCGCAATAGAACTGACTGAAACAATGAAAGAAATTTTTCCATCTGACCCCCTGAAAGCTGATTTTGCACTTTTTAGTCTTGGCGTTAATAAATAATTCTGTTAAACTTGGCTTTATGATCGAACTTACAAGCAAACAGCGTAAACTTTTTGAAAAACAGGCACATAATCTTGAGCCAATAGTTTTAATAGGGCAGGGAGGAATTACAGATAATGTTTTCTATCAGATTTCAAACGCCCTTAAAACACATGAGCTTATAAAAGTAAAATTCAATGAATATAAAGATGACAAACATGAAATTTCAAAGCTCATTGAAGAAAAAACAGATTCAACTTTAATCAGAATAATTGGTAACATCGCAATTTTCTACAGGGAGATTCCAAAAAATGACAAAGGAACAGATTCAAAATCTAATTCAAAGCGCCATTAATATGACAAAAATGTCATACGCTCCTTATTCTCATTTTCATGTTGGTGCTGCACTTTTAACAAAACAGGGTGAAATTATCACCGGTTGTAACATTGAAAATGCTGCTTACGGACCAAGCAACTGTGCAGAAAGAACTGCAATTTTCAAGGCTGTAAGCGAAGGAAAGAAAGAATTTGAAGCTATTGCAATTTGCGGCGGTCTCAACGGAAAAATTGAAGATTATTGCAGTCCATGCGGAGTATGCAGGCAGGTAATGGCTGAATTCTGCTCAAAAGATTTCCAGATAATTATGCCTAAATCCCTCGATGATTATAAAATCATGACTTTGGGAGACCTTTTGCCAGAGAGTTTCAGTTTAAATTAAAATTTCTAGTTGCTTTTTCAAAAAACCCATTTTATAATGAAAATCCCCATTTTATGGGGACAGTTTTTTCTTGGAGCTACCAGTGGAAAATATTATTTTAGATATAAAAATTGACAATGACAGCAAAGTAAAAAAGTATCATCAGCTTTATTTATTTTTTGTTGAAGCCATCAAAAATAATGTTCTCCCTGAAAATTACAAATTACCTTCAATAAGAATTCTTTCCTCTGACTATAAAATAAGTAAAAATACAGTTACAAAAGCATACGATGAACTGGAAAAAGACGGTTATATTTATTCACTTTCAAAAAGCGGATATTATGTAAACAATAAAGATAATATCGAACCTGCTAAAGAAAATTTCACAACAACTTCTGAAGACACAAAACAGCAGGAAAAAGAATCTGTACCTACCGTTGATTCAATACTAAAAGAAACTTACGATCAAAAAGAACTTCAGAATAAATCTTCAACTTTTATACTTGATACACCATTTCCTACTGAAGGTATGTCTTTTAAATCTCAACTTTCAAATTCAAAAAACAAATCTACACAGGTTTTAATGAATTCCGGAGATTTAATTAATTCAGAACATGTGAATAAAACTATTTTTTCACCGGCAGAAGCACTTGTTGAATCCTACACAACAGCAATTTTTGAGCATAAAAACAGACTTGAAAGAAACAAAAACAGCGATATTACGGGTGAAGCTCCACTGAGAATTGCAATAGCCGCTTTTTTATATAAATTTCACAAAATTAACGTTAATCCTGCATTTATTATTGTTGGTTCAAACCGGGCAAATCTTCTTTATAAGCTTTTGTTACTTGATGATTTTCAAAAACCAGTCAGAAAGCTTTCGGGTCTTCTGCAAAAAGCTGAATGTTCTAAGGAAGAAGATGAAATTATCAGACCAATAGTTGCCTGTGCTGAAGGTTTTAATTCCAGAGTAACAGATATTTTTAAACTTGCGGGATTTGAAGTTATTTTTCTTCCTAAAGATGAATATGGAATGAAAATAGAAGAGCTTGAAAAAAGTAATGCAACAATTGCTTTTATTGATTCCAGGGATTCACAAAACGGTCTGAATCTTTCTGAACGAAATGAAAAAATTTTAAGCTGGGCAAACAGCAGAAATTACAGGTTTATTTTTGAATATGATACTTCAACAGAAATCAAAAAAATAAACAGTCTGTATGAAAAAGCAACAAAAGATAATGTAATTTACCTTAACTGCTTTTCTAATCTTATATCAAAAAATATTAATACAACCTTTATTGTTTCTCCAAAGTCAATTTGTCAAAGCTATAAAGAACGATACAAAAGTTTTGGAAGCCCTCTTTCTCTTTTGAATCAATGTGCCCTTACTGATTTCTTGATTAAAAACAAGCTTTCAAACTACCTTGAAAATCTCAGTGAATTATAATCTGTCACCTTTTTTGGTAACAGTCAAAAATTTCATCCCTGTGCAAATGTCCTAATTTATACAAAGATTCTTCTAACAATAACTGAGGATTTTTCTCTCTGAATTCTTTCAAATCTACAAGAAATCTGTTCATTGAAAAATGCTGATAAACAAATATTTTTTCCCAGTTCAAACTGTCACCATCATATTGAACGGCAAAGCACTTTCTGTACCCGTCAAATATTCTTTTTTCCTTTAATTCCGAATATCCTACAAGCCAGATTTTACATCCAAGATTTTTTTGTAATTCTGCAGTAAGCATTGCACATTCTCTTTGACTTTCTTCCAAGACTTCTTTCACAGAACTGTCACCATTTTTGAGAACAAATTTTAAATGACTAGTTTTTGCAGTGTGAACTGGAGTTTTATTCATGATCAAAACATTCTTTCTAAAATCAACATTAAGTTCTGAATTACGCTTAAAAAATCCATCTGCAATTCTTCCAGCCTGTCCAACAAGATAGCTTAACTTATTATTCTGCTGTTCTTCTTTTCCAGGATTGTCCCCAATTACAATAATTTTTATTTCATCATCTTTTGTAATTTTCTCGTAAGCTGAATTGTAAACAATTGAATTTTCTATTTCATAGTCTGGAGTATCTTTTTTTGCCGCTTCTTTCTGCAAAGGGTACAGTTTTTCTGAAATCTGTCCCCATTTTTTACATAATTCTTTATATTTTTCTTTAAAATTACAAAATGCATTCCACTGTTTATCTGTCATACTGTTTTCCGCAACAAATTTTACTACTAGATTTATTTCTAGTACTCAAAAATTTACTGAATTTTCCACATACTGTGGAAAACTTGTGTAAAAGTATATTAATTTTGGTGAATTTCCACATTTTTTTGTGGAAAACTTATTAAATTTTGTGGATAACTCTGTGGATAAATTGACTTTTCCACATTATTTAAATAAAAAAAGCGGCAATCAAACCTGACGCCGCCTGTTCTTTTTATAATTTATTAATTAATCTTAACAAGTTCTATATCAAAAGCAATATAAGCACCACCTGGAATTACTCCCGGATATCCTCTGTCGCCATAAGCGAGGTCCGAAGGAATAACAATTGTTCTTACTTCTCCTTTTTTCATTTCCTGAACCATAATATCAAATCCTGGAATCATCTGACCTGCTGCAGTCTGGAAATCCAAAGGTTCATGTCCACCTTTCAAAAGTTTTGCAGAACCATCAAAAACAGTACCATCTACAAGATAACCTTTATATTCAACAGTTACATTTTTATTTTTTCCACATACTGAACCAGAACCTTCTTTGGTTGTCTTAAAATAAATTCCATTTGAATCTTTCTTAAATCCTGGGAAAGCTTTTTCTACAGCTTTAATTTTTTCAGCATTTTTCTTTACAAGTGCTTCCTGCTGCTTCTTTTTATTTTCAGCATTAAGACTATCAAAATCTGCTTGTGTTGCTGTAAATTTTTCTGCTTCAGCACCTTTTCTTACAATTGTTACGCTCTTAATCAAATCTCCCTGAGCTACTGCATTTACTGTAGCCTGAGATCCACCGTCAACAACCTTTCCAAAAATTGTGTGCTTTCCATTAAGCCAGTCTGTTGGAACATGTGTAATAAAGAACTGACTTCCATTTGTATTTGGTCCTGCATTTGCCATTGCAAGATATCCCGGTTTATCAAAAGAATATTTATCACACCATTCATCACCAAATCTATATCCAGGACCGCCGGCACCAGTTCCCTGTGGATCTCCACCCTGAATCATAAAATCAGCAATTACACGATGAAATTTTAATCCATCATAAAATTTTTTTCCTTTTGCAGCATCAAGAGTTCCTTCTGCAAGTCCAACAAAATTTGTTACTGTAAGAGGAGTATCTTTATAGAATAATTCAAGATAAATATCTCCCTTACTTGTTTCCATTACAGCAAAAACGCCTTCTTTTCCTTCCAACTGTTTCATAGGTTTACTAACTCCAAAATTTAAAATTACACAGCCAAACAGCAGTGTGCTTAATAATTTTTTCAATTTTTTCCTCCCGCGATTTATATTTGACTCATGAACCAATCATAAACTGCATCCAGTCTTGCTTCAAGAGAATCTTTAATTCTTCCCTCTATTACGCTGATTTTTTTATACTTTGCGCGAATATACATGTAAACAAGATATCCGTTTTCACATTCCGTTACAGAAACACCAATATTAATATTTTCATCTTCTACAGCGGTAACAAAAGCAAATTCAACATCAGTAGTATTTTTAAATGTTACGGCAACTTCTTTTTCATTCTGATGATAATTAAGTTCGTAATTAATTTTTCCAAGGGAATTATCATCAAGCATACAGTACTGAACAAGATTTTCAGCAGAACCTTCTGTTTTATCTGCAACTTTTTTTGTTGAATCCGGGCCATTTACACAATATGCTTTTTTATAGAGGACTTTTCTCTTTTTAGCAGTATGAGAATAATAAGTCAGACCTTCCATTTTGCTGATACTTCTTAAGATTTCAGAAGCTTTTTCTACTGTAAGCTCGTCTTTTGAAACAAGCATTAGTTTTTCTTTTATGAGGGTAGGGTCACCCTTTAAAGAATTATAATCAGCAATTTTTTTTGAAAGATCTGTAGCAGGAGTAAGACTCAAAGTTGATTTTGAACTGTCATCAATTTTTTCAACTTTTCCGTCTCTCATTAAAGGTCTGTATCCTTCTTCTACTACATCTGATACATAAAATGCACTTGCACTGGATACAGATATTACAGCTAAAATCCCGGCTGATAAAATAGTTTTAAAAGCAGATTTCATTTTTATCATGCCTCCTAATCAGGCTTCCACAGACGCAGAAGCCCTTTCATGAAGTTTTATTAATCAGCGTACTCCTTTATAGATTACACGTACCTGCTTATATAAACCATCTCCTTCCGATTTAGTTTCAATATCTGTGATATCATTTAATGTAGTATGAATAAGTCTTCTTTCAAACGGATTCATTGGTTCAAGAAGAATTGAAGTTTTCTTCTGGCGAACTTTGTCTGCTGTAACATATGCAAGACGAACAAGAGATTCTTCACGACGGATTCTGTAATTTTCTGTATCAAGAATGATTCTTACATCTTCACGTCCAAGATGACCTGCATAAACATTTACAAGAAGCTGCATTGCATCAAGATTCTTACCCTTGCGGCCGATAAGAATTGAAGATGATGCACTTGTAAGTTTAATTCCGATTTTTTTATCTTCACGGAACATTACTTCAACAGTAACTTCATAGCCCATTTTTTCAATCATGTTTTTTGTAAAATCAATAAGCTTCTGTTCAAATTCATCCTGTGGAAGTGGATTTGCTACTGCCATGCGGTTATTTGATTTTGATTCAGGAATTTTTCCGTCAAATTCTGCAGAAGAATTCTGATTTGGAGAATCAACTGTATGAACTCTGATTTTTACGTATCCATTCTTAAAAAGACTCTTTTTCTGTGATTCAAGAATTTCTACATCGAACTGATCTTTTTCAAGTCCAAGTTCTGTTGCTGCCTTTTCGATTGCATCTTTTTCTGTTTTTCCTTCGTATTCGTATGTCATATAAACACTCCTTACTGTGTATTTTATCTGCTCTTCTTTTTTCCGCTCTTGAATTTCAATTCATTGGCATTTACTTTTTTTTCTGATAAAGCAATTTCTGCACGCTTTTTCTTCATGATGCTGTTTATTACAAGCTGCTGTCCAATCTGAAGAATATTACTTACTGCCCAATACAACAAAAGTCCACTTGGAACATTGTAAAAAAGGAAGAAGAAAATCAACGGAAGTCCATACATCATGAATTTCATCTGTCCATTTGATGCTGCTGGATTTGCAAACTGAGATATTTTACCATTCAAAAGCTGTGAAACTGTATAAATGAAAGGCAAAAGTCTAAGCTGATTCATTGTAAATGCAGAAATAAATGGAATCTGTGTTTTCCATGAAAGGATGCTGTCTCCTACAGAAAGATCTTCAATCCATCCCTTTATGAAAAGTGCACCACGGAATTCAAAATAATTGTTGAAAACATTATAAAGTGCAAAAAGAATAATCATCTGGAAAATCATTGGAAGACATCCGCTCATCGGATTATAGCCTGCTTCTTTATAAAGCTTCTGCATTTCAACTGAAAGACGCTGTCTGTCATCTTTATATTTTTCCTGAAGTTCCTTCATCTTTGGCTGAATCTGCTGCATCTTAAGTGTTCCCATTGATGATTTTTTATTCAACGGGAAAAGAACGAGCTTCAAAAGAACTGTTAAAACGATAATTGAAACACCCCAGTTTTTTACAAGCTTAAAGATGAGTTCCATACACCAATTTAAGAATCTTTCAATTGGAGAAAGAATACCGCTTGTCTGAAGAGCTTCATTGAATTTTGCTTTTGTAATTTTCCACTCGTTCTTGTTTTTATCATTATATTTAATCAGCTCACTTTCCTGGCGTGGACCAACATAAATATAATAAACATCATTTACATTATTTTCTGTAATTGTTTTTCTTGTAATAAATGCCTGTGAAACTTTGTCTCCGGAAGAAACCTTAACTTTATTAGATACAAGGCTGCTTGATTCCGGCTTAATGAGCATAGTAAAGTATTTTCCAGCAATACCAGCCCAGTCTGTTTGTTTAAGCTTAAATGTTTTATCTTTTATATCTTTCTTGTATTTTTTTCCTTTATCCAATGCAAGAAACTGTCTTGTTTCATATTTATCATTCTTGTTGTATTCAGGACCAATCTGTGGAGAAGTTCTAATTGTATATTCTGAATCAACTGGAGTTCCATCTTTTGACTTAACAGCTACATCAATCTTAAAAAGATAATCACCATCTTTAAAAGAATATCTTTTTCCAAGATTAACTTTTTTTCCATTAAGATCTATTTCCTTTGTAAAAATTATTTCATTATCTTTCTGTGTACATTTGAAAATATCATTTACAACATAATTTCCAAAGGCGAGAGTAAAGGCTCTGTTTTTATCAGTATAATTTCTAACCATCTCAACACCCATTCCAGTGTCTTTATCAGGATGATTTTTAAGAATATAGCTGATTACATCACCACCTTTTGTAGTAAACATAACTTTTACAATATCATTTTCATAAGTTATGAATTCTTCTTTAAGGTTTTCTTCTTCTGAAGCTGAAACAAATTCTTGAACTTCTTCTGTTTTCATTTCTTCAAGCTGCTGAACTTCGGCTTCTGCTTTTTTTTCAGCTTCTTTTTTTGCCTGTTCAATTCTCTGCTGTTTTGCTGCTGCCTGCTGTTTTGGAACCATTACTTTTGTCTGAAAAATAAGTGATCCAATAATAACAAGTGAAGACAAAACGATTGCAATAATAGTATTTTTTTCCATTTTGTTTTCCCAATAAAAAATTTAAGGTACAGGATCATATCCGCCTTTACAGAACGGATTACATCTAAGAATTCTTTTTACTGAAAGATAAAGTCCTTTAAAAGGACCATATTTGCGAAATGCCTCCAGTGCATAATTTGAACACGTCGGTGTAAATCTGCAGCTTGGAGGAAATAGAGGAGAAATACAAATCTGATAAAACCGTATTAAAACAATAAAAAATTTTACAATAAAATTTCTTATTCCTTTAATAAACCAGCTTTTTTGCATAATGTCTTAAATTGTTCACACCGCGAGAGGAACGAGTCATTTCCGGGAAAGACAAGCAATAAAATATCAAAACCGGTGTTCAGGTGTGATTTAAAAAAACGATATGATTCACGGCTATAGCGCTTAGATTTATTTCTTTCAATAGCATTTCCATAGCCACGGGGAAGAGGGAATCCTATTCTATTATAAGAAAGATTATTTTCAATATAGAACATTTTTGCTCCATATATACTAACTTTCTTCCCCTTTTTAAAAAGATTCTGGATGTCGGCAGGATGCTTAATGTGCTCTGAACGTTTAAAACACCCTGTTTTATTCAAATCCGTATCCATCCTAAATTAGCAAAATCAGTAAGGCTTCTTTTCGTCAGAAATTGTAAGCTTATGACGACCCTTAGCTCTTCTTCTTGCAAGAACCATACGTCCACCGCGTGTAGCCATGCGTGCACGGAAACCAAATTTTCTATTGCGTTTTACTTTGCTAGGTTGATATGTACGTAACATAAAAACGACTCCTATAAATAAATTATTTTCAGTTTAGTGGAACGATAATACCATTCTTTTGAAGAGTTAGTCAATTGAATTTTGCCAGGATTCAAAAATACTTTTCATTTCTTCAGGAATTTCCAGATTTTTTTTATTATTATCTGAATTTTCAGATGAAATTACCGCATTTTTAATTGCTTTTTCTTCTTCTTCAGCTCTTTTTTCTATTTTTTTTTTTATTTTTTCAACTGAATTTACATCTGCAAGTCCAAAATCATTTCCTTTCAATCTGAAAGCCATTGTTTTTATTTTCAATTCAGGAAACGAAAATTCAAATCCCTTCAAAATAAATTTTTTATAAAACTGAATCAAATTCTGCCAGCCGGGATGATCTACTTCTATCAACAAAATTCCATTTTTTAAATCTATTACTCTGCTGTGATCTGCTATATTTTGTCCTTCATTTGGATTTGATGATTTTATTCTGCAGAGAATTCTTTTCCATTCGTTGTAAATATTCACAGCTTTATTTGAATCTTCAAGAGAAATATTTTTAAAAACATTATTTATGACTTCACCAAATGAAGTTATTTGTTCCATATTTTATTTACATTCTCCATTTTTAACATTAAAAATTTTTGTAGTTTCCCTTACATAATTTTCATATGGCTCACCAGGCAAAAAAGTACAAAACAACTGTTCATAATCCGGGAGCAGGGCAGTGAACTTTTTTCTTTTTTCAGGATCAAGTTCAAGAAGAACATCATCCATAAGAAGTACGGGTTTCTTTCCTGTAATTTGATTATAAAAAACAGCCTGAGCCGTTCTCAAAATTAAAACAAGAAGTCTTTTTTGTCCTGTTGATGCTGTAGGAACAAAAACCTGATTATTTCTTTCAAATATGATTCTATCTCTATGAGGTCCACTCATTGTAGTCTGCATTATTTTTTCTGCATCCCTCATACTTTTTATTTTATTTAAAACATATTCCATTGAAGGAATACTTGTATCTCCAAAACTACAATCGTCTTCTTCTTTTTTCCAGGACGGCTTATATCTTATACTTACACCATCAATTCCACTGACTTTTTCATAAAGATTTCCAAAAATCTGATTAAATTTAAAAACAGCATCTTTTCTTTTCTTCTGAATTTCTAATCCACTTTGTACAAGCTGAAAATCATAAGTTTCCAAAATATCATACTGTTTTTCTTTTAAACTTATGTTTCGATTTTTAAGGACCTTTTTATATCGACGTAAAATATCGATATACATTACATCATACATACTCAAAGACTGATCAATAAAAAATCTGCGCCTCTCTGGTTCTCCAACTGCAAAATCCAGATCATCATGATTATAAAGAACACACGGCATTGTATTTATAAGTTCTTTTCTGTCATGAAGTATTTTTCCATCTTTTTCAATTTTTTTATTTTTTCCGCTTAAAATAATTGAAGTTGTATGTGTTGATTCATTTTCACATTTAAAAATTGCATGAACACTCATTTCAGAATTTTCTTTTTTTATCATTTCATTTTCTGAATGAGTTCTAAAAGAAGATCCATACGAAGAATAATATAATGCTTCAAGAAGATTACTTTTTCCCTGACCATTTTCTCCGCAAAAAAAAACCTCACGAGCCGAGATATCAATTGTCTGGTTCATGAGATTTCTAAAATTATATGGAGTTAAAGAAAGAAACATTTATTATTTCTATTCTTTCTGCATTGGCATTATGATATGAAAGTAATCTGCTGCAGGTTCTGGTCTCATTGTTACAGCTTTCATTTCTTCTGTAAACTCAAAACAAATTCTTTCCGAATCAATTCCCTTAAGAGGTTCTTCTACATAACGAAGATTCAAAGCGATTGTATAAGAATCTCCTGCATACTGACATGGAATTTCTTCATCAGCGCTTCCCTGTTCAGACTGAGCAGAAGAAATCTTTAAAACTCCATCAGAAATTGTAAAGAATACTCTTCCAGCTTTTTTATCAACCATTACTTCTACAACTTTAAGAGCATTAACAAGATCTTCTTTCTGAACCTGGAATGAATGAGACTGACTTTCTGGAATTACTCTTTCATAATTAGGAAACTGTCCTTCAAGAAGAACTGCACCAAATTTATAATTTCCAAACTTAAAGAAAATCATTTTGTCTACAACTGCAACAAAAATATTTCCTTCTTCCGGAGCATGTCTGAGAATAATGTTAAGAATTTTTGGATGAACAATTGCTGCAGGAAAATCACTGATTCCAGCAAGAATATTCTTTGAAATAAAACTCAAGCGGCGACCATCTGTTGCAACCATATTAAGATTGTCACCTTTCTTTTCAAAATAAACACCATTCATAAAATAGCGTGTTTCATCTTCACTTACAGCAAATGAAGTCTGAGCAATCATTTCTTTTACATCTTTTGATGAAACTTCAAAATATGGAACATTATCAGCAGAAGCAAATTCTGGGAATTTTTCCTGACTCATGCTCTTCATTACAAGATTTGTCTTTTTTCCTACAGGCTGAATCTTTACTTTTACAGACTGTTCACCTTCTTTATTTTCCTGAATAAATTCAATTTCTCCAGAACCAAGACGGCTTAAAATTGTCATGAATTTATCACAATAAATTGTAGTAGATCCTTCTTCAATTACCTGAACTGGAATTTGAGTTTCAAAATTTACTTTTACATCTGTTGCTTTAATTGTAAGTTTATTATCTGATGCATTAAGAAGAATATTTGAAAGAATTGATCCTGCATTTTTTGTAGAAATAATTTCCTGAGCAATGGAAATTTCTTTTATCATTGTATCTTTATCAAAAGTAAATTTCATT
>JAILEY010000019.1 GCA_024687165.1 Treponema sp. | reverse complement strand
AACCTTGATGAAAAATTTAATCGCGTTTGCCAAAGAAAAAGGCCTTAGCCGAATTGACCTTAGCGCGACTGACGCAGGCTTTGGCATTTACGAAAAATTAGGCTTTAAAGAAAAGGAAAACCGCTACCGCGACATGCGGCTAAAATTTTAGGAGAGAATTCTATGCTTACGCACATAGGAACGCAAACGATTGAGACAGAGCGATTGATTCTCCGCCGTTTTGAATACACGGACATTGATTCAATGCTCAGGAATTGGATTTCCGATGAAAAGACGCAATATGATTACGGCGAGCCATACTACCCAACTCCAGAGACGGTGCGGAATTTATTTGACACGAAGTATATCGTTTCTTATGCAAAGGATGATTATTACCGGTGGGCGGTTATAGAAAAAGAGTCGCGCGAATGCATCGGGCAAATCGCTTATTTTACGATGGACACAAAGAACCTGCATGGCGAGATTGAGTATGTCGTAGGCCCGGCCTTTCAGGGAAAAGGATATGCCACCGAGATGACAAAAGCGGTCATAGCCTTTGGCTTTGAAAAAATCAACCTGCACAGAATTGAAATCGATTGTCGTACGGAAAACACTGCGTCGCGAAAAGTCATCGAAAAATGCGGCCTGACTTATGAAGGAACCTTCCGCGATTTTTTCTGGCGCAAAGACCACTATGAAGGAAGAATGGTTTTCTCTATATTAAAAGAAGAATATGAGGCAAAACAATGACAATCAAAAAGACAGATGCAAACGACATTGAAACGCTGATGCAAATAAGACTCGAAATGCTTAGAGTCGTGAACAACTTGAACGACAGCGAAGACTTTAGCGACCAGCTCCTTGAATGTAGCCGCGAATATTTTTTAAACGGTGACCAGACGACGGTTTTTGCGATGGACGGTGACAAAATTGAAGGTTGTGCAAGCTTAAGCTACACCACTATAATGCCGACTTTTGATCATCCCACAGGAAAGAGAGCCCACCTTATGAACGTCTACACAAGGTCTCAATTCCGCAGGCGCGGAGTTGGAAAAATGATGGTCCAGTTTTTGATTGATGAGGCAAAAAGTCGCGGCGTAACGGAAATCAGTCTGGACGCAACTCAAATGGGGCATTTTCTTTACAAGAGCCTGGGGTTCAATGACAATGTTGAAGGAATGATTCTATCTATCAAATAAATAATATAGAAGAAAAAAGAAAATCTGACAGAAATCATTTTTTAGCCTGCATTTAAATTTAATTTTTTATTGATTTAATCTTGAATTCCCGAATATCCGTTCTAAAATTCGGGGTATGGGCAGTCTTTTACAATTTTTAAAAAGTATGAAGTCGTTTCTCAAAAAGCCTGAATCGCCGTTTGTAAAGAATTATCTTTATACGGTAAATATCCGATCAAGTATTTTTGTATCAGTCATTGTTGCATTTTTTGAAATCTGGATGCTTATGATGATGATTTGCGGAGTCATTAAAAATTCTGGATCGTATACTTTTCAATGGCTTTTAATTCATACACTTGCATATCTTGGACTTCTTGTAATGTCTCTTGTTATGCTTGTTCATTCTGTCCTTTATATCAATAAGAAAAAATCAGGCTATACTACTGGAACTATCATCAGGGTAATTTTTTCTATAGCAATGATTGCCTTTGGTCTTTATATTTCGTACGCAAGTAATGATAGAGGAGGGCAGGTATTTGCGTTCATAACAGTTATTATTTTTGTTAACTGTATTTTTGTCTGGAAGCCGCTGGTTTCTTTTCTTACCCTTACAGCAGTATTTATTGTTTACATTTATCTTCAGCAGAAAATCATTAATATCAGTTTGAGTATAAAAGTTAATGCGTTTACTACCTGGCTGGCATTTTGTGTTACTGCATTGAACTCTTATCATCAGAGAAGAATTGAAGCGGAAAAAGACGAGCAGCTGAATAATCTGAATTCTTATCTTGAAAAAAAATCCTGGATAGATGAACTTACTCTTCTTCCGAATATGAATTTCTTCTATAAAAAATCTGTTGAAATTCTTCAGGATGAAAAAACTGAAATTCCAGAACTTGGATTTATTTTTATTGATGTAGAAAATTTCAAAAATTACAATGAGAAATATGGTTTTTTTGCAGGAACTAAATTTTTAAAAACCATTGCCGCAATATTGAAAGACATTTTTAAAGATGAACTTCTGGCTCGTTTTTCGGATGATCATTTTGTTGTGCTTGGAAAAATTGGTGATATCAATAGTAAAGTTGAAGCTATAAATTCTGAAATTAAAAAGCAGGAAGATTCTGTTCAGCTTGGAATAAAAGTTGGAATCTGCAGAGTTCAGTCTAGAGATGATTCTCCTTATCTTGCATGTGACCGTTCCCGTTATGCAAGTGAATCTATTAAAAAACATTTCGGACATGATATTGCAGAATTCGATTCAGAAATGAACAAGGTCTTCAATCAGAAGCAGTACATAATTAATAACTTAAATCAGGCAATCGAAAAGGGGCAGATAAAAGTTTACTATCAGCCTGTTGTCTGGGCAAAAAATAAAAAGCTTTGTGGAGTTGAAGCTCTTGCACGCTGGGAAGATCCTGTGTTTGGAAGAATGCCTCCATGCTCTTTTATTCCGATTCTTGAAGAATATCATCTTATACACATACTTGATAAGTACATTATGGAAACGGCTTGTAAAGATGTCCGCGAGCAGTTTAAGAAAAATTCCTGCGTAGTTCCTGTTTCAATAAATTTATCGCGCCTTGATTTTGAACTTATGGATCCTGCGGTTGAACTTGAGCGTTGTATAAAAAAGTATGACATTGCAAGAAAAGATGTTCATGTTGAAATTACAGAGACAGCACTTTCTTCTAACGATGATAAATTAAAGAAGATTCTTGAAGCTTTCAGAAATAACGGAAATTCTTTGTGGCTTGATGATTTTGGTTCCGGATATTCTGGACTTAATGTTCTAAAAGATTTTACTTTCGACTTAATGAAAATCGATATGGTATTCCTTTCAAAGTTTGATGATAATGAAAAGTCTCAGCCAATATTAAAAAGCATCGTTAACCTTGCACAGAAAATCGGAATGCAGACACTTACGGAAGGTGTTGAAACTCAAGCCGCTTGTGACTTCCTTAGTGAAATCGGCTGTCAGCGTCTTCAGGGATATTTGTTCGGAAAGCCAATGCCGGTAGAAGAACTGATTTCAAAAATTAAAGACGGAACATATGAAATCGATGTTTAGTTTCGCAGATGATTAAATTTAAATCGGGGAAAAATTGGACCATATCTGGATAATTGAAATCAATTTATTTTGTACTTTATTTTTAGGAATAATTCTCTACAGTCTTTTTAAGAATTATGACAGGCAGGCAAAACAACGCTGTTATATGAATGCGCTTAGAATGGGAATTGCTTCTTGTCTGGCTGATGTTAACTGGGCGCTTATTGAAGGTAAGTTTATTTATGAGCCTCGTCTTTGTAATTTTCTTACCAATGCGGTTTATTATCTTGCGTCGATTATGACTGCCTACTACTGGCTGAATTATGTTGAGCTTTCACTGGATTCAAAAATCATTAAAAATAAGAAAATTAAATTTCTTACAAAAATTCCAGTCATCATTGTTGTAGTTGGTGTGCTGGTTTCATATTTCAACGGATTCTTCTTTTATATTGATGAGAATAATGTTTATCAGCGTGGAAAGTATGTAATGCTTCATACAGGTTTGTGTCATATGTACACTTTCCTTACTTCACTTCATGCTTTTATAAAATCACTTAAAACAAAGGTTTATATAAAGGCTGTTGAATACAGAATTCTTGCTATGTTCCTGATTTTCCCGCTGATTGTTGGATTGATTCAGATTTTTGTTCCGAATATTCCGACTGTAAATGCAGGAATCACTCTTGCTTTTCTTTTTGTTTATGTTGATTTGCAGAACCTTCTTATTTCAATTGATACGCTTACCGGTTTGAATAACAGAAATCAGCTTATGAAATATCTTGGTTCAAGAATTCGAAATGAAGCAGAAAATGGAAATCTTTATGTCTTTATGATGGACGTAAATAAATTCAAAAAAATCAACGATACTTACGGGCATGTTGAAGGAGATGCTGCTCTTATCAGGTGTGCACAGGCATTAAAAAAAGCAAATAAGCATCGTAATAATTTTATCGGTCGTTATGGCGGAGATGAATTTATTGTAATTGCAGATTTGAAAACTCAGGAAGAAGTAGATGAAATCTGTTCTAAAATGAAAGGTGAACTTGCAAAAATTTGTGAAGCAGAAAATGTTCCTTATGATTTGTCTTTCAGTATCGGCTATGCAAAATTTGATAAATCTTATAATTCGATTCAGAATTTTATTGCGGCTGCAGATCAAAAGCTTTATGAAGAAAAAAAGAATCGCTCGTAAAGTTGTAAAAAAAAATTGTCATCTGCTTTTTTATAATTTATAATATTTCATCATGAAGAAATTAATCTCATTTTTTTTAGCATTAAATTTATTTTGTGGATTGGGACTTTATGCACAGAAAGTACATAGCGTAAAAAAGTCACTTCCTTTTTCTAAGGGTATCAATCTTCCAGGCTGGATGGAATATAACCGCCTTAACACTCTTCTTTACGGGAAACAGGATTTTGAAAATCTTAAGAGTATGGGCGTTGAAATTGTACGTGTTCCAGTCTGGTTTGAAGTATGGCACGATGGATCATCAGAATATAAAATTGTACCTGAATGTTTTGAGCTTCTTGATAAAGCCGTTGAATGGTCGAAGGAACTTGGTCTTTATATCATCATAGATTTTCATAATGACTGTAACGGCTCTTCAAAAACAAATCCAAAGATTGAAAAGATTCTCCTTAAAATCTGGCCTCAGATTGCAGAGCATTACAAGGATAAGGGCAGTCATATTGTTTATGAAATAATGAACGAGCCTCATTTTTCAAGCGGGAACCTCAAATCTGACATTACAAAATGGGGAAAGATTCAGGGGAATGTATTGAAATCAATCCGCGAAATTGATAAAGAGCATCTGATTATCGTTGGCGGTGGTGACTGGGATTCTCTTGACTCAATGCTTGCACTCCCGGACTATGGCGATGATAAATTGATTTATAATTTTCATGACTACACTCCGTTTTTGTTTACTCATCAGGGCGCAACATGGACTTACACAAAACGGCTCACAAACATTCCGTTTCCTTATGTAAAAGAAAAAATGCCGCCTCTTCCAAAAAATGCAACTGCGGAAGAAAAAAAAGAGTGGAGTGGTTATGAGAAAAATTCTTCAGAAGAAGTTCTTGTTGCTCCGCTTGATAAGGCCGTTGAATTTGCAAATAAAAGAAATGCTTCTCTAATGTGCAATGAATTCGGAGTTTACATGAAATATGCACAGCCTCAGGAGCGAGTCAACTGGTACAGAATCAAATGCGGCTGGATGGCAGAACGAAATATCATTCGTGTGAGCTGGGATTACACTCAGGAATTCGGCGTTTTCAATTCAATAAATGAAACACGTTTTCCGGAGGATTTGAACGCACCTCTTGTTGAAGCAATGGGATTTAAAGTTCCACATGGAAAAAGCGTCACCTGGTTTGCAAATGCAAATAAAAGCGGCGACTGGATAATTTACAAAAACGGCAGCATCGGGTTTTTAAAGGCAAGTGCTCATAATACAGAAGGAATTCTTACTTACAAAATTGATTCAGAAGAAGTAATTTCTTTGAACAATATAAATCCTTATGGTCAACTGTGCTTCAGTTTTGGTGAAGCATGTGATTTTTCTGATTTGAAAAGCTCCGGTGCAAAATTAGAATTTTTTATAAAGACTTCGGATAAGTCTCTAAATAGTTCTGTTTATTTTCGTGATATGGAATCAAAGATTTTCCCGTGGCGCGCATCTTATTCAATTAATTCAAAAGATTTTAAAGCAGACGGAGAATGGCACAAAATCTCAATTCCGCTTAAAGATTTTTCTGACATCGGTGGCTGGACAAATGAGGACGGCTGGAAGAACGGAGAAAATAAATTCAGCTGGAAGTTTATTGAAGCTCTTGTTTTTGAAAACGGATCGAATGCTTCAAAAAGCGGCTTTATGCTCAAGGACATAAAAATCGTTAAGTAGTTTTTTTAGAATAAACTCGGCTGGAGTGAATATTCTGGAAATTCTTCAATCCATTTGAAAACAGATTCCCCGCCAAGCATTATGCTGTTCTTTTTGCAGACTTGTGAAATATGCATCATGAGAGCATTTTCGTTCGGGCTTGAAATCATGTAGTTGTTTCCGTAAGTTCTGATGTAACGTTCTTTAAGATTTGCAAACTGGCTGTGCTGCAAAGAAAGTCTGTCCAGCGCAGAGTAAAAATACTCTCTGTTTCCTTCGCGCAGAGTGAGACCTATTCCAAAACATAAGATTGCCTTTACGCCGGCACGGATGCAGTAATCCAGGATTCCGTCTACGTTTTCTTTTGTGTCGTTTATAAAAGGCAAAAGCGGAGTGAACCATACTACCGTGGGGATTCCGCGTTTCTGGCATTCTTTGAGAACTTCAAAACGTCGGCTTGTTGAACAGACACCAGGTTCTACAAGGCGGCATAAATTGTCATCGGCGGTGGTGAGTGTCATCTGCACTACGGCTTTTGTCTTTCGGTTGATCCGCTCAAGGATATCCAAATCGCGCAGAACAAGGTCAGACTTTGTAAGAAGGGCCGCGCCAAAATTATTGCGGTCAATTACTTCAAGACATCGTCGCATAAGGCAGAGTTCTTTTTCTACCGGGATGTAGGGGTCGCACATGGAGCCTGTTCCAATCATACAGCGACGTCGTTTTTTTCGCAGAGCTTCTGCCAAAAGTTCCGGCGCATTCTGCTTTACTTCGATATCCTCAAAGGCGTGTGTAAACTGGTAGCACTTGCTCCGCGAATCGCAGTAAATGCATCCGTGTGAGCACCCGCGGTAGATGTTCATGCCAAAAGGATGAGTAGAAAGAATTGTTTTTGCGTTCACAAAGTGCATTTCTATTTCCCACAGTTTTTGCGGTGTGCTTTGAGTTTTTTGAGTGCCCAGTCGTAGTGGCTTGAAGTCGTGCTTACAAAATATGAGCCGAGGTCTGTCCCGCCTGTCCAGGCAAAGTTTTTTTTGGTAAAAAGCTCTTCGTTGCTGTATTTTTCGATTAGCGAAAGAACTTCAGCGTGGGTCTTTTCAAGATTTTTCTTTGCGTCTTCAAGCAAAGTTGACTGATTACGATTCCAGAACATCACGTTCATTGCCCCGTAAGTCTTCCATGAATATTCAGACGGCAGAAAGGCAATCGCAGTTTTTGCGTCAGTTTTACCGGCATTATTTTCAATAAACTTAAGCAGGAGCTTTTGCCATTCGTAAAGGTGAATCAGAACATCGCGCACGTTTTTGTCGCGGCTCCAGTGTGCTTCCTTTTTGCTCGTATCAGCAGAAAAGTCAAAAGGCACCTTCATTTCCGCCTCGCTCATCGAGCCGATAAAATCCATGAGCTTAGAATAATTTTCTTTTGCCGCAGTAAGCAGGTCTTCTTTGTTTCTTGGTCTTGGCATTTTCATCTCCTTATACTTTTATTATATCAGCAAATTCTTCAAGCAGATTATGATTGTAAACTTTTTCTCTTGTTGAATTGCGAACTTCCCGCCAGAGAATCGAAGCCGTTTTGAGCTTGTCCGGAAATTGATTTGTGGCAGGGTCACAGCAGAAATCCTGAA
>JAILEY010000003.1 GCA_024687165.1 Treponema sp. | reverse complement strand
CGGAATTATGAACATGATTTTCCATGGAGTAGAAGCTCCAAATATCATGCATACAAATACCCTTGCAGAAGATTTGAGCCAGATTCAGCAGAAAGACAGAAAAGACATCATACTCGCAAATCCTCCTTTCGGTGGAAAAGAGCGAAGCGAAATACAGCAGAACTTCCCGATTAAAACCGGCGAAACCGCATATCTATTTATGGAGCATTTTATCAAGATGCTTAAAGCAGGCGGCCGTGCAGGCGTTGTAATCAAGAACACCTTCCTTAGTAACACAGATAATGCAAGTATAGCACTCCGCCGTGAACTTCTGGAAAGTTGTAATCTTCATACAATTCTCGACTGTCCGAGCGGAGTATTCACAGGTGCCGGTGTAAAGACAGTTGTTCTTTTTTTTGAAAAAGGAAAACCTACAGAAAAAGTGTGGTATTACCAGCTCAACCTCGACCGCAACCTTGGAAAAACAAATCCGCTCAACGAAGATGATCTTGCAGATTTTGTTGCCCTCCAGAAAACAAAGACCGACAGCCCGAACAGCTGGAGCCTCGATGTAAAAGATTTGAATCCCGACACTCTCGATTTAAGCGTAAAGAACCCGACCAAAAAAGAAGAAAAGACCTTACGCGAACCGTCCGAAATCATTGCAGAAATGCAGGAACTGAATAAACAGAGTGCTGAGATTTTGAAGAGCTTATAGGAGTTAGGAGGGGGAAGTCTCCCCCTCGCGCCCACTTCGTTGGTCGCTACCCCCTCTGCGGGGGACACCCCCGCAACGCCCCCGTGGTATCACACAGATTCGGAATTGCTAACGCAATTCCAGGAATGAGGAAATGATGAAGAAAGATTGGACAATAAAAAAACTTGGTGAACTTGTCACATCAATAAATGGACTCTGGAAAGGGAAGAAGCCACCTTTCGTAAAGGTGGCTGTAATTCGAAATACTAACTTTTCGAAAGATTGTCAATTAAAACTAGATGATGTTGAATATCTTGATGTAGAAGAAAAACAATTTAAAACCAGACAATTACATATGGGAGATATAATCATTGAAAAATCTGGTGGAAGCGAAAAACAACCTGTAGGAAGACCTATACTTTTTAATATTCAAGATGATAATTATTCATTTAGTAATTTTACATCAACATTGCGAATAAATAATCAAAAAGAAATATGTCCAACTTTTCTTCAGCAATATCTATATCACAGATGGCTGGAAGGTGATACAAAAAACTTACAGTCACATACTACAGGAATTCACAATTTAGATTGTAAAGGATTCTTAAATTTCGATATTCCTGTTCCCCCACTAGAAGAACAGAAACGAATTGTTGCCGTGCTGGACAAAAAGTTTGCACAGATAGAAACACTTAAAACCGCCGCCGAAAAAAACTTACAGAACACCAAACAACTTTTCCAGGCAGAACTAGAAAAAGCATTCAGCAATACATCTTGGGAAAAGAAACGATTAGATGAAGTTTGTGCTATTACTTCAAAACTTGTCGATCCTACTCAGCCAGAATATTTGGATTTATATCATGTTGGCGGAGCAAATATTGAGAGCGAAACTGGAATTATCGTAGATTTGAAAACTTCAAGAGAAGAAGGTCTGTCTTCTGGAAAATTTACATTTGATGAATCGATGGTTTTGTATAACAAGATTCGTCCTTACCTTAAAAAAGTTGCACGCCCTGATTTTTCTGGATTATGTAGTGCAGACATGTATCCTCTGAATCCAAAGGGAAATATCACCAAAGATTATTTATATTACATTCTTATATCAGATAATTTTACAGAATATGCTATTTCTAAATCTGGCCGCGCAGGAATGCCAAAAGTAAATCGAGAAGCTCTTTTTGCATATGAGTGTTATCTTCCCCCACTAGAAGAACAAAAACGCATTGTATCTCATCTCGATTCCCTCAGCGAAAAAGTTCACCAGCTGGAAGAAATCTACACAAAGCAGCTCGCCGACTGCAACGAGTTAAAGCAGGCTTACTTACAAAAGGCCTTTGAAGGAGAGTTGTAATGTTTTATTCGGAAGAAGTTCAAAAAGATATAGAGTTTAATAAGAAAACCCGACAGGGGAAACTTGTCGCATCGAAATGTTTTGGATTTTGGACAGATATATGTGGATTTGGTTCCTTATTAGAGAAATATAATTGGGACTTACAGAAACTGAATAACAATAAAGTTATGGAGCTACAACGATCCTTTTATAATATAATGGGTGCCATCCATGGAACAGAAGAACGTACTTTAATCTTAAATGATGGAATAGCTAAAATATTGAAATATTCAGATTATGTTAGAGTTAATTCTGATATTATACTTTTCTATATTCGAGATTTACTAATTTCTCATTATGTATTTTGGAAAATGGCTTCTGAATTTGGAGTTAGCGTACGTTCTGTTTTTGCTGCCGGTGAATATATTCCTTATGCAATAAATAATCAAACAGGTGAGCAGATTTTACAATATAATCCTAATAATATTTCTGAACGAGGAAAGGGAATCCTAAATACAACTTATGTTTATAATCCGACAGAATTTCAAATGAATACTGCTTTTGCAAAAGCATTCACAATTGAGGAAATGGGAAGAAAAGTGGGAATACTGCCAGATTTTTTTTATATAGAATCATCAGCAGTTGAACTATTCAATTCAATTCCGGATATAAGTTTTATTAAGGAAAATGACAAGTTGATAATCTCATATAATGAAATTCCCAGAATGGATTTACACATATCAAATGAATTAAATATTAATTGTAAAGGATTGAATGTAACTGTTTATGAAATCTCAAAGTTTCATATTTTTGAAGCTTTAGATGGGGATGATATAATTACTGAATTTGGAGTTTTAGATTAAAACAGTATAGATTATGTTATATACACAACATTCAAAGGAGAATCATAATGGAATTAGCACAGACTATAGGTGTCATAATTACAATTGTAGTATCTGTAATAAGTTTAATTCTTTCAATTCTTGCATTTATTCAACAAAAACCCAAATTGATATGTGAAATTGTCAGAGCCTATTATGGTCCTGCACAATTAAAAGATAACATGTCAAAAGCATATTATGCAGCTGGAATTGAGCTTACACTTCAGAATCCGTCACCTGCAAATATCACAATATATGATTTGAAATTAAAAATTGGAAAAGAAAAATATGAATATTTATTACCACAAGACGGAGATGATCAGAATATAACTTTCTTCTATTCAGATAATGGACATGTATACGGAAGTGATTGGTCTATTCCGTATAATACAACAGGTTTTAATTTGCCATCCAAAATAAATTCCTATGATGCAATATTACCAACTTTTATATTCCATAATGTTCCTAATAGTTTTCATGGCAAAAAGTGTGGAAAAATGATTATAAAGACAACAGCTGGTAAGTTGATAGTAAAAGTTAGATTGCATCCGTTTGATATTAATGATGTAGAAAATTGGAATGAAGTAGAAAAATTCTTGAACAGTGAATTAAAGTAGAGTAATTAAGTTTTCTTAGTGCTTTTCTAGGAGGAACATAAATGAGTTATCCAAAACCTTTTCATAGAAATTACCGCCCATTAATTGAAGGACCAAATTCTGGATATAGTAGTTGGAAGTACATTACAGACCATGAATACTCAAATAATCCAACTCAATATACAAGAGCCTTTTTTATGATACAAAAAGATTTGAAGGAATTGTTTGAATATGTTGAACCAGCTGATGATAATTTACCAACATATTCTCATCGTATTCAGCAATTGTTAATACGGGCTTGTATTGAGATAGAAGCTAATTTCAAAGCTATCCTATCTGAGAATAAGTATTCTAAAACAAAAGATCTCAATCGAAATGACTATAAAATTATCAATAAAACACATCATTTATCAGGATATTCAGTTCGTTTTCCATATTGGAATGGAACTAAAAATGACTTCAAACCTTTTCTAGAATGGGGATCTACAGGATCTGGTAAACTTGATTGGTATGATGCATATAATGATTGTAAGCATGATAGAAATAATGCATTTAAGTTAGCAAATCTTAAAAACCTATTAAATTCTATTGCTGGTTTACAAATTCTAATTACCTCACAATTTGGGCATTACGATTTTGAATCTGGAGCTATAGGTTTATCAATAGGTGACAATGGATACTATGATGGCAATTTTGGTATTGGTGAATATATGCTTGTCAAGGAACCTACAGATTGGACGGATGAAGAAAAGTATGATTTTAATTGGTCTGATTTGTGTAAGGAATCTAATAGGTTTGCTAAAATTGATTATGATAAGATAAAACTTGAATCAAAAAGCAGTTGAATAGATTTTTATAAAAAAGTATAATCTCCGTAATTTTTTTACGGCAGCACTATTTATTTTACGCCATTATGCCGATAAAGTAGTATAATATAAATAGAGGTATGATATGTTAAAATCTCTAACAGTAAGTAACTTTAAGGCATTTGAAAATTCCGTGACAATTGATTTTTCAGCAACTGGAAATTATGAATTCCATACAGAGGCTGTAAAAGATGATATTGTAAAGACAGCAATAATGTATGGTAAAAATGCAAGTGGAAAATCTTCAATTGGTCTTGCAATTTTTGATATTGTTGCAAATCTTACTGATAATTTTGTGAATCCTCGTGATTATTCGATTTATCAAAACGCACTTCATTTTAATAAGGCAGTTGATTTTGAATATCATTTTGAATTTGATGAAACAGAATTAGTTTATAAATATAAAAAAATGAATGTTACTACTATAGTGAGTGAAGAGTTAATAATTGGTGATAAACTTGTTATCTTTTATGATAAAAATAATAAAGATTCCGAATTTATTGTAAATCTAAAAGGTTCTGAGAATTTAAGAAAAAATTTAGAGACACTTCAATTTTCAGCACTTCGATGGGTTAAAAATAATACTACTTTAGATAATAACAAAGAGAACGATATCTTCTTGCAGTTATTTTCTTTTGTAAATAAAATGCTTTTTTTCAGATCTTTACAAGATAGAGCATTTACAGGTTATAAACCAGCGCCCTCATTAAATATTGTTGAGGAAATTGTAAAAAGAAATAAATTTTCTGATTTACAGCGTTTTTTTAAGGAAGCTGGTTTTACAGATGAATTAATTCATAGTCATCACACAGGAAGGGAAGAATTATTTATAAAATTTAACAATATTATTCTTCCGTTTGAACAAGTTTGTTCTACGGGTATGAGTTCTTTACTCCTTGTATATTATTGGCTTGAAGATATAAATAATTCTGATCAATGTCCTTCATTTATTTGTATAGATGAATTTGATGCATTCTATCATTTTGAACTTGCTTACTTTGTTGTTGAAAAACTTAAAACTAGTAATTGTCAAGTTTTACTCACAACACATAATACATCAATCTTTACAAATGATTTATTACGTCCCGATTGTTATTATATTTGTTCAAAAAGCAAAATTGTAAATGCAAATAATGCAACATTGAAAGAATTACGTTATGGTCATAATCTTGAGAAACTATATCGTGGCGGTACATTTGGTAAATGATTCTATTTATATTCGAAGGTAAGAATGACGAACCTCGCTTATACAAAACATTAAAAGAACTTTTTCATTTTGAACTTCCAGAAGAAGAGATTTTGCATTATTTCTGTAACAATATTTTTTCTTTGTACAATACAATAATGTCTTATTCTGATGTCGAGAATGAGAATAATCCTTTTGAAGATATTGATATAATAAATGTTCTCAAAGAAGATGCCTTTGCTAATCATAAAAAATGTGAAGGTCTTGATAAAATTAAACATTCTTATGAGGTTTCGGAAATCTTTCTTTTCTTTGATTATGATATTAAACCTATTGATACATTCAACAAGCTTTCTATTGAAGAACAAAATGAAAGAATATCCATGTTGCTAAGTTTTTTTAATAGTACGGCAATTAGTACAGAAAGAGCAGGAATAAAACTTTTTATCAATTATCCCATGATTGAATCATACCGATATTTTAAACGCCCGTTACCAGATGAAAACTATAAAGATTATACAGTGAATGTTTTTATTGATGGAGCATTTAAGAAAAAAGTTAATGAATTTTCTGATGATAAGAATACAAAATTTCTTTGCTATGATTTGAATAAATCTGATGAATTAAAAAAATCAAAAGACGAAGAGCGTGCAGATATAATCAAACAAAACTGGCTCTTTATTAAAGAAATGAATCTTAAAAAAGCTAACTTTATTTGTACAGATTCTTATTCATTTCCTGAAAGTAAAGAAATTATTTCTCAACAAAATATACTGGATAATCAGATTGAGAAATATGTAAACAGAAGAAAGGAAATTGCTATTTTAAATGCTTTTCCTTTATTTTGGTTTGAATATATTGATGAAACTAAATTATTAACATAGATGTTAAAAAGTTCTGGTTTTACCTAAGTTTTTAAATTACATGTTAAAAACTTAAAGCCTGATTTCTTAAACGGAGAATCATTATGAACGAAAGTGATACAAGGTTAAAGAAGATTGATCCTGCACTTAAGGCTGCCGGATGGGGCGTTGTAGAAGGAAGTGACATCTTTACAGAGCAGCGTGCATATTTACTTACTCCTGGTCGAATCGTTACAAAAGCAAAAAGAAATCCTGACAAAATTGATTATCTTCTTACCTATAAAGGCGTAAAGATTGCAATTATTGAAGCCAAGAAAGACGAGCTTGATGTAAGTGCAGGTGTTGAACAGGCAAAAAAATATGCTGCCGCAATGAATATCCGCTACACTTATTCTACAAACGGCGATAAAATCTGGGCTATTGATATGGATGCAAAGCCTGGTGATTTTACAGAAGGCTTTGTAGAAAAGTTTCCAACTCCAGACGAACTCTGGGCAATGACCTTTCCTGATAAGAATGAATGGCGCGATAAGTTTAATCTTGAACCGTTCAATCGTGATGGCGGAAAAATGCCTCGTTACTATCAGGAAAATGCCGTTAATGCTGTTTTAGAAGCTGTAAGTAAAAAGATAGATCGTATTCTTTTGACACTGGCAACTGGTACAGGAAAAACTTATATCGCTTTCCAGATTTGCTGGAAGCTGATGCAAACTCGATGGAACAATCTACAAAATGGAAAGTTGCCGCGTATTTTGTTTCTTGCAGACAGAAATATTCTAGCAGATCAGGCTTATAATGCCTTTGGTGCTTTTGACCAGAATGCATTAGCGCGAATTACTCCAAAAGAAATCCGTAAGAACGGCGGCAAAGTTCCGATGGGGCAAAGTATTTACTTTACGATTTTCCAGACTATGCTTTGTGGTTCTGATGGAGAAGATAATGAGCGGGCGTTGCGGGCGGCGTCTGAGCCCGCAGAAGGGGTAGCGGAGAACGGCGAAAGCCGGTCGCAGCGAGGGGAAGACCTTCCCCTTCAGGAATATTACAAACAATATCCGCG
>JAILEY010000010.1 GCA_024687165.1 Treponema sp. | reverse complement strand
TTTAGATGAATGAGTTATAAGGATAATCGGAATATACGGATACTTATCCTTCGAAACCATATTTTTTAAAACTGCTTCATCGTGTGCTAACCTGTACTCTTCCCTGCATGTATGTAAATGCGAAATATTTACCAGTGAATTCAAGATATCCTCTTTTTCTTCCCCGGAAAAATCAGCGTAACAAAAAGGAGGAGCTTTACGCATTAATTTTTTTACAAGACCTTTCAAGCCCAGCTTTACCATTGTTTCTAATACTGTAAAATTTTTACTTTTATCTGCTCCAGATCTTTTTAATTCACTGGCAGTTAATTCCTTTTTAAATCGAATATCCTCTTTTGATAAAGGATCCAGAAGAATAAGACCCTTTACTATCTCTGGGAAAAGGCCGCAAAATTCACTGGCATATAGCCCACCCTGCGAATGCCCAATTATCAGTAGCTTTTCATCATGCGGAATTTGGTCCAGGAGATTCTTTAATTCTTTAGCTATATTTGAGGGCGTCCTTTCTTCATCACTCCTGTCACTATGATTAATTCCGGCCCTTTCATAGACCAAGACACCGTGATTTTCACCGAGCTTTCCCGCAAGCACTTCCCACTCAGCTATACACGCCCCAAGTCCCATTTCTATTACAATATCAACGGTTTCGTTTCCAAAAATCTTATAGTTAATCATCACACATTTCCTCCAATCATGGATTTGTTCTTTCAGCAATAAATCTAGCTTCCCGACCGCTCAGAAGATTTACCATTGCCACAAGAATCAATAATGCAAGGCCAGGTCTTTTTTTTCATTTTTCAGCTCCAATATTGGTGTTCAAATTGTAAAATGCTTCGATATATTTCCAGCCCTCTATGCCATACTTTTCACCAAAGCGCACGATAACTGTGTTTGCCAGCGGCGAAATGTAGATAAACTGTCCTTTGTTTCCGTAGGCAAAAAAATCGCTTTCTGCATCCGGCCGCTTCATCACATACCAGTGAAAGCCGTAGAAGCCGCCGTTTTTGAAGGCACCGCCAAAGATTGTCTTTCCAAAAGGATCCTTGTAATATTCGCTGTCGTTTTTGCCATTCCCGGGCGAGAGTGATTCTTCAATCCATTTTTTGCTAAGAACAACCTTTCCGTCAAAAAGACCTCCGTCACGGTAGAGACAGCCGAATTTGGCAAAGTCTACTGCCCTCGCATTGATGCCGCTTTCCATTTTCTCAAATGCGTCCTCGTCGCTGTCAAGGCTCCAGCTTGCGTTTGCTTCAGTGCCGATTTTTGACCAGATTGAGCGGCTCAGATAAGAACTTACGGATTCGCCACTGACCCGCTCAATAATCAGCCCAAGAAGAATCGGGTTGTAATTGTTGTAAAGGAAATGCAGGGCAGGCTCTTCATCAATCACAGTGCCTGTAAGCGCAAGATTCCGCAAATCGGGATTGAAATAAGTTTCTGTGTCATCGTGGCGGAAGAATCCTTCGGAATACAAAATGCCGCTCGACATCGTGACAAGATGCCTGATTGTGATTTTTGAAAAGCGCTCGTCACGCTCCAGAAGCTCAGGAAGATAAGTGGTGATTGGCTCATCAACGCTAAGGATTTTCCCCGCGTCAATCAAAGTGCCAATCATCGCAGAGTCGAAGCTTTTTGCCACCGAAAAAGACGTTACGGTTGAAGACTCGTCATAGCCTCTGCCGTATTTTTCAAAAAGAATCGAATTTCCTTTGATGACAAGCAGGACCTGAGTCTTAGTTTTGGCAATAAACTTTTCTAAATCGTCAGTTCCAAGCTCTTTTTTGAGCATTTCTTCTATATTATTGTCTATTTCTCGCGCAAAAGGCTTGGGATTCTCACTGGCCGTAACTTCCCGGCTCGGGAAATACAAGTAATCCTTAACGCTGGCATCACGCCGAACAAATGCACGCCTGGCTGTCGTTGAGCATCCATAAAAAAACACAGATGACAGCAAAAAAACAAGTAAAATAATTTTGTCTCGCATAAAGTCTTTCCCAGAATTTCACAAGAATCAGTTTTTTATCAGATTCTCTACTTCCTCAAGCTTTGGCGGATTGAGCGGAAGCGGGAACCTTGAGATTGCGATGGCAGAACATGCGCTAGCAAAGCGGACAAGCTCTTCATCGCTCATCTTGTGAAGAAGACCGTACACACATCCAGCCTTAAAAGTATCTCCAGCTCCCAGAGTGCTTTTGACTTCAACAGAAAAAGGCTTCATCTTGTGGATTTGGCCACCTTTTCGCCCATAAAGCATTTCTCCGCCGCCCTGAGTGATAATCGTGAGGCCTTCGCTCTCTGCCTGCATGAGTTTCATAATTTCTTCGGCAGCCATTTCCTTGTAGTGCTGCGACGTACATTCTTTTGAAACCACGTTGATTGCCGCATTCTTGTGCAATGGTGAATCATGCGGGCTGTCGATTGTAACATAAGGAATTTTGTTCTTATTGCAAAGTTCTGCCGCGAGAAGGGATTCTTTGCCAAAAAATGGGTCTATTGCCGCAACCTTGCATCCGACAAGGTCTTCATCCTTGGGAACGTTCCACCATCTTTTTCCTGATGAGAACAACGTTTGAAATCGTCCCATCGGAGAGCGAACAAGCCCTGCGATCACGACATAATCCATAACGCCCTTGTCATCTTCTGCGAAATTAAGAAGCGACAGGTCAACGTTCTTTTTCTCATAAAAGGCTTTGAGCATGGGCGCAACTTCTGTACCAATCCATGTACCGTCCATGCGAACCGAAACTCCAAGAGAATCAAGCACGGTGGCAGCAGTTCCAGTCTCTCCGCCCGGAAGGAAATATTGCTCCTTGATTTCAGAATATTCGTCAGGCTGTAAAAAACCGTCCTTAAGCAAAAATGAATGAGTGCCAAGCAACTGTCCAAACAAATAGACTTCTGCGTTTTTCATAAAATTCTCCTGATTTAGTTCGCAACAGTTGAATTATAATACCAGCTTATTTCTTGTATATATCGCAAAAATGGCGGACATGGTTTTCTAGAATTTCTAAAACTTGATTTTTGTATTCAGGCTGCCTGTCTGCTTTAGAAATAAGTACTGTAGCTGGAGCAGTAAGTTCCAATGCAAGAATGACCGGATCATAGTTTTTAATCAGACCTTTGCAAATC
>JAILEY010000063.1 GCA_024687165.1 Treponema sp. | reverse complement strand
CTGCAGAATATGAAGGATTTCAACCTGAGAAGAACTTTTGAGCTTTCCAAGAAAGTCCGATGTGATGATAGCTGTCGTTTTGATTTCGTGATTCGCTTCAAAAGCCGAAAGCATTTTTTTGATGAGTGATTCAAGATCTTCATTAAACTCAAGCCGTGATGAATCAATTAAATAACGAACTTCGCTCAGAGCACGGTCGGTGTAAAAAGCCGCTTTATCATCATCGCCAGTTTTGTGGTAGATTTTAATCGCCGCCAAATCCTGAGCCACGCCGTCGTGAAGGTTGCGGCTGAAATTCTTCTGTTCTTCACTGATTGCTTCACGCCGCTCGAATTCTGCTTTCTGGGAAATCTTTTTTGTAAGAATGACTCCGAGCGCAATCAAAAACAAAATCGCCGAAAAATACAGGAAGCTATCGTAGCCAAAGGAAATGTTCCGCTGACTTTTGTGTATTTCATTTTGAAATTTTGAAAGTTCGATTGCAAAGTCTGTGTCAGTCATTTTGTCTGATGAAATTGATTTGAATTTTCTTTCAAGCCTTTTGTCAAAATAAGTATAGGGAATACAGATTTTTTTAATCTCAGAAATATCAGCAGTTGATTTTTGAATCTCAATAAATTTCTGATCAAGATTGTCAAACTTCTTCATTGCCTCTGATTTAAAAATTGCTGTGGAAGAAAAAGTCATCACCGCAATAAAAATGAGAATGTATTCAATGTGAAGCCTGTTTGAAAATTTCATGAAAGAGAGTATATCACATCAGCAGATTTTTTGTTCGGGAAAAAATCCCGAATCGATTTGGGAAGATTACTCATGACAGGCGAAAAGCAAAGACATAGAATCTAACAAAATTATTCAAAGGAGTTTTGTTATGAAAACAACAAAAATGTTTGCTAAGATCATGGGTGTGATTCTGGCTGGAATGATGGTAATGGCTCTTGCGGGTTGTAGTGGAAAGGCTGATAAGGTTGAAGGAACTTACATTCATGATGATTATTCTTTAGTTCTCAATGCTGATGGAACTGGTTTTATGTATCAAAAAACAGGAGACGGTTTTGAGTGGCGCGACGAAACTGGCAAGTGGAAAGAAGGAAAAAAACTTCCAGAAAATTTTATCAACGTAAAATGGACTCAAGATAAGAAAGCAAAAAAGGTAGCTGTAAATATGCTTGGTTTTGATACAATGGATTTTGAATATCAGGATGCTACAGTTTCATTGACATGTAAGTATAAAGTATTTAAAGATGCTGCTTTTATGAAGCAGTAAAATAATTTTAATATCCGGTATCGTGTTGCGGTGCCGGATTTTTTTTAAATCATTTCATCCGACAAAAGACCTGCAAGATAATAAAGTATGGCACATTCGTTTTCCTGCCAGATTCTTAAGCTTCGGTTTACGGCGCAGACAAGGTAGCCTTTGATTTCATTATTTTTTCTGATGCGGGAAATCAGCACGGATTCAAATCCATTGTCATCAAGAGCCTTGTAGAATTTTGGAGAATGTTTTTTTATTAATTCCAAAGAGCCCTGCGAAAGTAAATCTTCTTCCATTATATTCGGTAAATCTGAAGCATCTGCAGTAAATTTTTTGTCTAAGACTGCATGCATTTTTCCGTTTGAATCAACATAGTAAAAATCGTGTATGTGTAAAATTTCGGAAAGCTGCGGCATAACTTTTGCAAGCTTGTCTCCAAACTTTTTTTCTGATTCTATGTCGATGCGAAGTTTGTACATGTTTTTGAAGGTGCCGTTTTTTGCTATCTTGCGGATTTCAACATATTTGTGTTTTTCTTCCTCATAAACCTTGTAGCAGTTGCGCCCCATGTTTTTACCAAGGTAAAGCATTTTATCAATCAGACCGAATAAATGCTGGAAATTGTCAGAATCATTCGGGAAAGATGCACAGCCTGATGTTCCTGTAACAAATGCTGCTCCGTTTTCAAAGAAGACTTCTTTTCTTAAAGTGTTAGAGTTGCCGTAGAGATTTTCAAAAAAATTGATTTTATCTTTTGTCGTGATGTTTTTTAGATCGATTAATAAAAGTTCATCGCCGCCGAATCTTCCTGCAAGTGCAAATCCGTCTGTAAATTCCACGAGTCTTTTTGAAACTGTTGCAAGAACTTTGTCACCTGCAGAATGTCCGTAAGTGTCGTTGATGAATTTAAAATTGTCCAGATCGATTATTGAAAATGTAAACGGAATTTTTTCTGCAATCAGTGAACGGACAAACTTCATTGAATACGAGCGATTTAAAATCCCTGTGAGAGGATCGAGAATCTGGTCAAGACTTATTTCATCAATTATTTTATCAAAGAAGCTGTACTTCCTGAGTTTATCGATTGTGTAAAGAAGTTGTGAACCGTCGTTTTTTTCTTTTCCGCGGATTACATCAGTTATATCAACAAAGCTTCCAACAAGCCCAACGATTTCATTACCATTATACAGCGGCCGTTTTGAAGCGATGATATCTCTTTCTTCACCACGGATAATGCATTTCCCCTGAACTTTGTACGTAGTTTTTCCAGAGAGAACACGAAGTTCATCCTGCATGTATGGATCGGGATCATTATGCCAGCCCATTTCTTCATCATTTTTTCCAATCAGAATGTCTGCTGATTTAAAGCCGTAATAATCTAAAAATGCCTGATTAACTCCAAGGAAGCGTCTGTTTTTATCTTTCCAGAAAACGCAGTCCTGTGAAGTATTGATGATGCTGTCGAATAAATTTACTGTCATTTCCATAATAAATAATCTCTCTAAATTATTATCGGAAAAAATTTTTATTTTTCTTAATTTTGATTTTAGACTGATCGTATAAGTCGTTGTATGCTTGACAGAAGAAATTGGGAAATATATACTAACTTTTGTTAGTTAATGCTAACTGCTCAATATTAGCCACATTGAGTATTCTGCAAGTTTGCTGAGGCACATGTTCTACTTCTGCTGTGTAAAGAATATATCTTCAACAAGCTTGCTTTCTTTTGCATTTTTTATTGGAGGTATTATTAAATGTTGAACAAACTTGCAATCAGCAATGTAATCGGCCGTGAAATCATCGATTCACGCGGAAATCCTACTGTTGAAGTAGACGTAATTCTTGAAAACGGCGTTCTTGGTCGTGCCGCAGTTCCTTCTGGAGCTTCAACCGGTGAAAACGAGGCTCTTGAACTTCGTGACGGAGACAAATCTCGCTATGGCGGAAAGGGTGTTCTTAAAGCTGTAGAAAACGTAAACAAAATCATCGCACCGGCCCTCAAAGGCGAGAATGTTTTTGAACAGCGCGCAATCGACATGAAGATGCTTGCTCTCGACGGAACTCCTACAAAATCTAAGCTTGGTGCAAATGCAATTTTGGGTGTATCTTTGGCAACAGCTCAGGCAGCCGCAAAAGCCCTTAACATTCCGCTTTACCGCTACATCGGTGGTGCAAACGCTCACGTTCTTCCAGTTCCTATGATGAACATCATCAACGGTGGTGCTCACTCAGACGCTCCAATCGCTTTCCAGGAATTTATGATTCGTCCTGTTGGTGCAAAATCAGAAAAAGAAGCAATCCGAATGGGTGCAGAAGTTTTCCACGCACTTGCAAAACTTCTTAAAGGACGCGGACTTTCAACAGCCGTAGGTGATGAAGGTGGATTTGCTCCAAAATTCGACGGAATCAATGACGCTCTCGATTCAATTGTTCAGGCAATCAAAGACGCAGGCTACAAACCAGGCGAAGACGTAAAAATCGCAATGGACTGTGCCGCTTCTGAGTTCAGCGTAGAAAAAGACGGAAAATTCTTCTACAACTACAAGCAGCTTTCAAACGGAACTCCAAAAGATCCGAACGGAAAGTGCCTCTCAGACGACGAGCAGATTGCCTACCTTGAAGAACTGATTACAAAATATCCGATCGACTCAATCGAAGACGGCCTCGACGAAAATGACTGGGAAGGCTGGAAAAAACTTACTGAGCGAATCGGTGATCGCTGCCAGCTCGTAGGCGATGACCTCTTTGTAACAAACGTTAAATTCCTTGAAAAAGGAATCAAAATGGGAGCAGGAAACGCAATCCTCATAAAAGTAAATCAGATTGGCTCACTCACAGAGACTCTTGAAGCAATCGAAATGGCACACCGCCACGGCTATACAACAGTTACAAGCCACCGTTCAGGCGAAACTGAGGACACAACAATTGCCGACATCGCAGTTGCAACAAACTCAGGCCAGATTAAAACTGGTTCTATGAGTCGCACAGACCGCATGGCTAAATACAACCAGCTCATCCGCATCGAAGAAGAGCTTGGCGACACAGCTGTATACGGCTACAAAAAGTTAAAGTAGAAAAAATATAAAAACCATAAAAAGGCTGTCCAATGAAGTGAATTAATTTCTAGGACAGCCGGTTTTTTTTGGGGGAATGAAAATGACTATAAATCTTGGTGATGTTGAGACAACTGCCCTGATTCCTGTGGCAATCAAGGCAAGCGAAAGTCTTCGTAAAAATCCCCGTGTCCGGGACGAAGTTGCGGTCGAAATGATTAAAACGCTTGGAATTGATACTAAGCCTTTTGACAAATTCATGTCGCACGAAGGAGTTATTGCTAGAACGGTGATGCTTGACCGCATGGTAAAAAAATTCATCGAAAAAAATCCCTCGGCTGTAATCGTGAACATGGGGGCAGGCTTTGACAACCGATTTTCAAGAGTGGATAACGGCTCAATCTTCTGGTTTGATTTAGACTTGCCGGATTCAATCGAACTTCGCAAAAAAGTTTTTAGCGAACGTGAGAGAGTTTCAATGCTTTCTGGAAGTGTTCTTGAAGACGGCTGGTGTGCAGCTGTAAAAACGGAAATTGCAAAAACAAATTCAAAAGTTCTTTTCCTTGCCGAAGGACTTTTTATGTACCTTACCCTCGAAGAAATTTCAAAACTTCTTTCTGTATTAAAGTCAAATTTCCCGGGCGGAACGCTGATTGCAGAGCAGAACAATCCTCTCATGGTCAAAAATCAGAAATATCACGACACTGTAAAAAATACGAACGCTGTCTTTAAAAGCGGAACCTGGAGCGGGCAGGAAATTGCAGACTTGTGCGAGGAAATTCATTTTGTGGAAGAACACAGCTTCAACGAAGAAATGAAAAAACACTCTTTCGGCGGCTGGCTTTTTGCAAAACTTCTTCCAAAGATGAACGACCGCTGGGCAACCTTTGAATGGTAAAAAAGGGAAGAAAAAAAATGGATAAAAATAGGAATCTTGCACTTCTCGGAATTATAGGAGCTGTGCTGTATGCTGTGGCCGATTTATTTTTATATGTCGGCGTTCAAATTGAATCAGGCAATATGATTTCATATTGTCATGTTGAAGAATGGCGGCTTATGGCTTCGATGTGGATAAGCCTTTTTGCAAGTCTTGGACTTTTGTGCGGCTTTATAAGTTTGTATCAGCTTGTAAAAAGGTCTTTCGGAGAAAAGCTTAAGTTCATAATGATTCTGCCATTTTTAGCCTGCGGTGGAATTTTATACTGCCATTTTGTGCTTGGTGTGTATAATCCTTTAACATATCAAAGTGCAATAAAGGCTGGCCTTTCGGAAAGCCAAATTGTTCAAGTTTTAGAAAGTGCAGCCTTGTATTTAAATCCTCTAACAATAACAGTAGTTCTCTGCGGTTACATCACGGAGTTTATCGTTATTGCAGGAGTTTTAAGCGGAAAATTCGGACTTAAAAAACGATTCCTTTTCTTCATGTACGCAGGATATGCAATTGTTTACGTTCTTGTGATTTTGACTGTAAAGGTTACGGGCGTGACGGGCCTTAGAGGCGGACTTGAAAGTCTTTTTGAAACAACATTCTTCCTGCCAGCATTTTTTGCGTGGAAGAAACAAGAATAATTTCTGGAGAATAAAATGTCATTCACCGATAATTTTGGAAATCCAAAGGGATTACTCGGAAGGCTCATGCTTGTCACAATGGAGAGAGAGCATCTGCCTATGGCAAAATGGGCTTTTCCACAGCTGGAAATTCCTCAGTCCGGCAAAATCTGCGACATAGGCTGTGGCGGAGGCTACAATGTGCGCCGACTGCTTGAAAAATCCGGCGTGGCAAAAGTTTATGGTATAGACATCTCAGAGGAAAGTGTAAAAAAAGCAAAGAAAATCAATCGCACTGAAATCGGAAATCGTTGTGAAATCTTACAGGGAAGTGCAGAAAGTCTTCCTTTTTCTGACGGCGAACTTGATTTTGTCACTGCTTTTGAAACGGTCTTCTTCTGGAAAAATATTGGAAAATGTTTTATTGAAGTTCGGCGTGTTTTAAAATCTGGCGGAACTTTTGCCGTAATCAATAACTACGGAGATCCTAAAATTGACTGGGAAAAGAAAGTTCCCTGCATGACTCGTTACACAGCAAGCCAAATCAAGACGCTTATGGAAAATGCGGGTTTTGGTGAAATTTCTGTAAGTGAAAAGGGGACTTTGTTCTGCGTAAAAGGATGCGCAAAATGAAAAGTCAGAAATTTTGGTGAGACAGAAAAATGACTGAAAACAAAAAAATTTTTCTTGAAGGAAAAGAAGTCAATATTAGTTTCGATGATTTTAAAAGGAAAAATATTTTTCTGGACTGTTTTGGCTCAATAAATATTGATTACATAAAGGAACACGAAAACATTCTTTACCGCAGCTGGAACATTCAGTTTTCAAAAAATATTGATGCGGAAGAGCCTGATAATTCTGGTCGTGATGAGGTGCAGATTATGTTTACGCTGAATCAGGATATAACATGGCACATCCGACATAAATCAAAAGGAAATGAAATTGTACGCTCGGATGAAGAAGTCCAGATGTCACGCGGTGAAGTCTGCGTCTTCAGGAACAATGACTATCACACAGAAATGACTTATTCTGCGAACACTAATTTTAAGTTTAAAAGCCTGCAGATGCCGGCTTCATTTTTCCGCAAGCTTCTTTCAAAATATTTTTCTGACAGAGACATACACGAGCTTGAAAGCCAGTTTATGACACACGTCACAAAAACAACAATCACCGCCGAAATGTACAGAATCCTTTCAGAAATCGACACATCGGATCGCTTTAAGGAATACGAGGGTGTTTATCTTGAAGGAAAAATGATTGAACTTACGGCCATGGTTCTCTACGGAATCGCATACAACAAAACAGCTCAGATTAAGCGAAAGTCCCTTCCGAATAAGGATGATATCGATCGCATTGAAATCCTCAGGGAACAGATTCAGAGAAAGCCCGCGGAATGTTATGATGCAGAATTAGTCGCGGAAGAACTGGGAATGAGCGTAAGCAAACTGAACAGAAATTTCCGGACTCTTTACGCCACCTCACTTCACGCCTATGTTCAGGAAAAACGGCTTGAATACGCGGCACATCTTATAAGAGAGCACAATTTCTCCGTTTCAGAAGCAGCACAAAAATCAGGCTACAACAACATGAGTCATTTTTCAGATGCATTCTCAAAGAAATTTGGAATCTTGCCAAAAGATTTTTCAAAACAACAGTTTGTCAAAGTGCTGGAAAATAAAATGAGCGAAAAGTGTTAAAAAAATATTGGCTTTTGGTAGAGTGAACAGAACCAATAAAGGTATATTTTTAATAGTTAGCCTATACTAACAAAAAATTAATAATGTATCTTTAGGGGGAACGTTCAATGGAACAAAAACGTACAAAACAAAAGAAATCCCTTCTTTCGTGGATTTTCACATTTGCCGGCGAAAAAAAACCGATGTACTGGGCGAGTATATTCTTTGCAGTCCTCTGCGTGGCATGTGCTCTTGCTCCTTACATCATTATCGCGGATATCGTAAGAAAGCTTTTAAGCGGAGTGCGTGACTGGAATGTATATCTTCTTGAAGCTGGAATTACCGCTGCATTCTGGGTGGGAAATGCATTCTTCCACATGATTTCTACAACACTGAGCCATGTTGCAACTTTCAACCTGCTTGCGAACATCAGAAAAAAATTGTGTGACAAGCTTGCACGCGTTCCTCTCGGCTCGGTTCTTGATATGCCGTCTGGAACTCTCAAAAATATTCTTATTGAACGAATCGACAGCATGGAAACTACCCTCGCCCATATCCTTCCAGAATGGACAAGCAACCTTCTGCTTCCGGTAGTAATGTTTATCTATCTTTTCCATCTCGACGTCCGCATGGGATTTGCCTCGCTGATTACGCTTCCAATCGGTATGATTGCTTCCTGCTTCATGATGCGAAATATGACCGAACGTTTTCAGAACGCAATCGACAAGACAAAAATCCTGAATGATACGGCGGTCGAATACATCAACGGAATCGAAGTCATCAAGGCTTTTGGAAAATCAAAGTCATCTTACGAAAAATTCGTCGTGGCAGCAAAAGAAGGCTCTGACTGCTATGTTGAGTGGATGCGCGACTGCATCTGGCCTTTCACAATCGCCTTTGTAATCGCCCCTTCTACACTTCTCGCAGTTCTTCCAATCGGTGGATATTTCTTCCTGACCGGAACCCTTTCTGCCGTAAACTTCATCACAATCATCATCCTTTCTATGAGCGTGATTCAGCCGCTTCTTACTGTTTATTCTTACCACGACGACATTGCAAAAGCCGGAGTAATTTTCGGTGAAGTCGGCGGAATTCTTTACATGAGTGAACTCGAACGCCCTGCAAAAGACAAGGCAACTCCAAAAGACAACTCGATCGTTCTCAAAGATGTAAAATTCTCATATCACAAAAATATTGAAGGTGAAAATAAAAAAGAAATCCTTCATGGCATAAATCTTTCCCTTCCTTCAGGCTCATACACGGCCCTTGTCGGTCCAAGCGGAAGCGGAAAATCAACGATTGCACGTCTTATTGCCTCACTCTGGGACACAGACTCAGGCTCAGTCGAAATCGGCGGCGTGAATATCAAAAATCTTTCACTTGAGGAATACAACCGCCGGGTCGCATACGTCAGCCAGGACAACTTCCTCTTTGACCTGAGCGTGCGTGAAAACATCCGTCTCGGAAAACCGGAAGCAACGGACAAAGAAGTCGAAGAGATTGCCAGAAAATCCGGCTGCTACGACTTCATCATGTCACTCGAAAACGGCTTTGACACAGTAGTCGGCGGAAGTGGAGCACACCTTTCTGGCGGAGAGAGACAGAGAATCGCAATCGCACGAGCAATGATGAAAAATGCACCAATCGTAATTCTTGACGAAGCCACAGCCTACACCGACCCTGAAAACGAAGCAATCATTCAGGAAGGTGTCGCACATCTTGTAAAAGGAAAAACTTTGATTGTAATCGCACACAGACTTTCTACAATACAGGATGCAGACAAAATCGTAGTCATCAAAGACGGCGTGGTTGATTCACAGGGAACGCACGAAGAACTTCTTGCAAAAGACGGGCTCTACAAATCAATGTGGGAAGCACACATTTCATCAAAAGACAGTGGGGAGGCAGAATAATGTTTGAGATTTTAAGAAAATTTTTTAATTTCTGCGACAAAGAAAATCGCCGCAAATTTCACCTTGCAATGATAATTGGCGTAGTCAATTCATTTTTCATGGCACTGAGGATTGCCGCCGTTGCCGTAATGATTTCAGGAATAATCGCAAGCCTGAAAGACGGAGTGCCATTCACGGCAAACACAATCTGGCTTTCACTTGGTATCATGTCATTCAGTCTGCTTGGTGCAATCATAACAAAAAAGAACATGAGCATGTGGCAGACAGAAGGCGGCTACAGAACGGCAGCAAACAAACGCATAGAAATCGCGGAGCACCTGCGCTACATTCCGATGGGCTACTTCAACAAAAACTCGCTCGGACAAATTACATCAGTCACCACGAACACTATGGAGCTTTTGGGCGATGTTGCAACCAGAGCCGTAATGCTTGTTATGCAGGGACTTCTGGATTCCGCACTCATAATCGCAATGATTTTCCTCTTTGACTGGCGGATTGCGCTGATTGCACTTGCAGGTTTCGGAGTTTTCCAGTTCATAAATATTTTCATGCGCCTTTCTGTCCGTTCTCTTTCAGCTCAGAAGGATAAGGTTGAAACAGCACAAGTCTCAAAAATCCTCGAATACATTCAGGGAATTGCCGAAGTCCGCGCCTACAATATTACTGGAAAACGTCGCACTGAACTCAATGCCATAATCGACCAATGCAAGAGAACATTCATCAAAATGGAATTGCACTGCATCCCCTTTGCCTGCATCCAGAGCATAATCGCAAAGCTTGCGGGAGTTGCAATCATGATTGCTTCTATTTTCTTCTATCTTAATGGCACGATGCTTCTTTCAAACTGCGCCGTAATGTTGATTTGTTCCTTCATGCTTTTTGGTGCAATGGAATCAGGCGGAAACTACTCGGCACTTCTTCGCGTAATCGACATCGCTGTAAAAAAAGCTGAAGCAATTCTTAATGTTCCAATGATGAAAATTTCAGGAAATGAGCAGGAGACAGAGAGCGTCCTCAATCTTTCTGCAAAAAACATTTCTTTTGCTTACGACAAAAAGAAAATCATCGACGGCATTTCGCTTACAATTCCTGAAAAGAGCACGACAGCAATCGTCGGACCTAGTGGCGGCGGAAAGACAACACTCTGTCACCTTCTTGCCCGCTTCTGGGACGTTGATTCAGGCGAAGTTACGCTTGCAGGAAAAAATATCCGGGATTACGATATGGACAGCCTGATGGCAAATTTCAGCTTCGTATTCCAGAACGTCTATCTTTTCCACGATACAATCGCAAACAACATCCGCTTTGGCGAACCTGATGCCCCGATGGAAAAAGTTATTGAAGCCGCAAAAAAAGCCTGCTGCCACGAATTCATTTCGGCTCTTCCAAACGGCTACGACACAGTTATTGGCGAAGGCGGCGCAAGCCTTTCTGGTGGCGAAAAGCAGCGAATCTCAATAGCCCGCGCAATCATGAAAGATGCCCCGATTATCATCCTTGATGAAGCAACGGCAAATGTTGACCCTGAGAACGAGCGCGATTTAATGGAAGCAGTCCGTGAACTTACCCGCGAAAAAACGGTAATTATGATTGCACACCGGCTTAAGACAGTCCGCAATGCAGACCAGATTATCGTAATCGACAAAGGCAAAATCGCCGAGCAGGGGAAGCACGACGAGCTTATGAAAATGAACGGAATCTACGCACGATTCATCGATTCTCGCAAGAAAGCTGTAAGCTGGAAACTGTAAAAAAATTAAGTGAGGTAAAAAGCGGTTGTTTCTCGTAAAGATGAACGACCGCTAAGGAAGTGCAAAACGAAAAGGGTGAAGATTTAAAGTGAAAATTGAATTTTATTCAACCTTAATGCCCATCAGTTTGTAGGCACCGTAGCTTGTAAATTCCATTATGTCTGAAACATATTTTTTTGCATCTTTTTGCGGCATGTTGTGAAGAACAATGTCGCAGAAGGCGTTGATGATTGTGGAAGCCATAAAATGAATTGTCATTGGCGAGACTTTTTTTGTAGCAATTTTTTGTTTGTACATCCAGGCAAAAGTTTTCTCGCAGTTTTTTGTGTACAAGTCGCAGATGTCTTCCTGAAAATGTTCGTGTGTGCTTCCTGCCGATTTTCTAAAGAGTAATGTGAAAGCGTCAAAATTTTCATATACATAATTTAGAAAATCTTCAGTTGATTTTTTTTCAAAATCGATGTGCTCCTGCATTTGTTCCATGTCAATGTTTTCATGATTTTTTGGATCGGCAAGCATTATAACTTGTTTTGTAACTGCAATGGCATCATCAACAAGTGCACAGAAAAAAGCGTCCTTGTCTTTAAAGTGTCGGTACATAGCTCCGGTTGTGACTCCTGCATTTGCGGCAATTGTGCGCAGAGAAGCTCCTGTAAAACCTTTTTCGAGGAATTCTTTTTTTGCACTTTCGAGAAGTTTCTTTTTTGTTTCGATTGAAGAATCTGCCATGTGGTAAGTTTGCGATAAAAAGAAATATTTGTCAATTAAAAATGATAACATTGTTACCAAATTCTATTGACAAGATAACAGTGTTATTGTTAAGATAACGTTGTTATCAGAAAAACGGTAACATCGTTATCTGAAAGAGGTGTTTATGAAAGTAAAAAAGATTAATGAATGGTTTGAAAAGTTCGGCCGCTTTGAAGTGAAGCACCGCTGGACTTTTTTAATCTGTCTGATTGTTATTTCAATTGTAGGAACTTTGGGACTTAGCCGTCTTAAACTCGACAATGGTGAAGAAGACTGGTTTGATGACTGGGAAACTACAAAGCAGAATCAGGATCACTTTGAAGATATTTTTGGATCAACGGACAGTCTTTTGGCTCACATCAAGGCTAAAGATGTTTTTGATCCGGAAGTTCTTCAGATGATTGATAATCTTGGTGATGACCTTTTGCAGAATGTTCCGTATGCAGAAAGTATTACTTCTCTCATGGAACTTTCAATTCCTGTTGGTACGGAAGAAGGCTTTGAAGTTACAAGTCCGTTTAAAGATGGTGTGCCTCAGGATGCTGAAGAGCTTGCAAAAAAGAAGGCTTTTATTTTAAGTCGTGAGTCGCTTGTGAACACGCTTGTAAGTGCAGATGCAACTGAAACCTGGCTTATCGTAAATCTTGAGCAGTATTCAGAAAATATGACGGATGCGATGACAAAAATTGCGCCGCCTGCCATGAAGATTTTCAACGACCCCAAGTATAAATCTGATAAATGGGAAATCAGACCTGCTGGAATGAGTTATACGGAATATGAAGAAGAAGCCGTGACAATGAATCAGCTTGTAACCCGCATTTCACTCGGCTTTTTAGTAATGCTTGTCTGCCTGATAATTTTCATTCGCTCCCTCCGCGGAATTGTAGTTCCTTCAATTTCAACAGTCGGTGCGCTTACAACAACGCTTGGTTTTTCCGGCTGGATGGGAATAAAGGGCAACAACTCAATGATTATGATTACAGTGCTTCTTTCAATGGCACTTGCTGTAGGTTACTCAGTTCACTACATCAACAGCTTTAAGATGTACTTCCGCAAAACCGGTAAACGTAAAGAATCAATCGTAATGGGCGTGCGTGATTCGGGCTGGGCTTTGTTCTTCACAGTAATCACAACGATGGCTGGAATGCTTTCTTTCCTTGCCGCAGGAATCAGGCCGATGCGCTGGGTTGGTGGAATTACAGCCGCTACAGTTTTTGCAGTTTTTGCTTACATCATAATTCTTCTTCCTGTTCTCTACAGTTTTGGAAAAGACAAAGAGCCTGAGGCAGACTTCTTTAATGCAGAAGGTGCGACAAAATCAGATTTGCGTGTTGAGGCAATGGGAAAATCAATCCTCAACAAAAAATGGATTACCGTGATTCTTACAGTTCTTGTTGCCGCCGTTGTGATCCCAGGAATTTTTAAAATCAAAGTGAACATGAATTATTCTGACATGATGGGCGAGCGCACTCCTTACATCAAGCGTCTTCTTGAAATTACAAGGAGCCAGCTTGGAAGCCAGTACGATTATGAAGTTTTGATTGAATATTCTGAAGAGGACGCAATTAAAAATCCTCAGGTTCTCAAAAACATGGATATTCTTGCAGAGAGAATCGGAACTTTGAGCCAGACAAAAATTTCAAACGGAAAGCCGCGGGTTTCTTCAGTCACAAAAATCATAAAGGAAATGAACCGCACGCTGAACGAAGATAATCCTGACGCTTACATCATCCCGGATGATCAGGATCTTGTTACGCAGATTATGTTCTCTTATGAAATTTCTGGCGGCACGGATTTGTATGATTACATTAGTGATGATTTCCGCGCTGCATATTTGAAGATTGAACTTGCAGGTTACGACGGAGAAGAAATCGTAAAGAATCTTGCAGAAGTTAAAAAATGGGTGGCAGAACTTTTCCCTGATGCACAGAATGCAGGTGTTGTTGGACAGGTTGTTCAGTATGCGCAGATGAACGGAAAGCTTGTTCGCGGTTCAATTAAATCGATTGGAACTTCGCTGATTATAATTTTGATTCTGCTTGTTCTTGCATTCACTTCGATTCGAACTGGATTTATTGCGATGATTCCGAATATTGTGCCGATTGTTCTGATTGGCGGCATCATGGGATATGCAGGAGTAAACCTCGACATGATTACAGCGATGATTATGCCGATGATTCTTGGTATTGCAGTTGACGACACAATCCACTTTACGAATCACATCAAATATCATTTTGAACTTACAGGAAACTATCGAAGTGCAATAGAAAATTCATACCGCGAAATTGGGAAAACGATGATCATGACGACGATAATTCTCTGCGCCATGTTCGCAATTTTCCTTACGAGCACAATGAATGTTCTTGTAAACATTGGTTGGCTTTCGGTAGTCGGACTTGGAAGCGCACTGATTGCAGATTATACAATCACACCGGTGCTGCTTTATATTACAAAACCATTTGGAAAGGAGACAAACTAATATGAAAAAAACAATTTTTACACTTACAACATTTTTGATGGGTGCAACAATTTTTGCACAGTCACTCACGGGTTACGACATCATGAAAAAAGCTGACGAAGTTCCGGAGCCTATAACTTCATCTTCAACAGCAACTCTTACGATTCACACAAAAAAAGGATCGGACAGAAAACGCGAAGTCATTATGAAAAGCAAGGATTACGGAGATGTTAAAAAAGAGGTTATCGTCTTTGTGACTCCAAAAGATGTTGCGGGCACAGGCTACCTGATGTTTGAATACGAAGAAGACTCTAATGGAAACAAAAAAGATTCTGATAACTGGCTCTACATGCCTGCAATGAAAAAGACACGTCGAATTGCTTCAAGCGGCTCAGAAAGTGACGGAAGCTTCATGGGAACGGATTTTACTTACCGCGACATGGGTGACAGAAAACTCAGCGACTACGATTACAAACTTTTGGGTGAAGAAAAAATTGACGGAACGGATTGTTACAAGGTTGAGTGCGTTGCAAAAGATAAAACTGAAAAAGACCCGCGCTATATTTCTTACATTGGAAAGTCTGACTTTATCCTCAGAAAGTGCGAGCTTTTTGACCGCCAGAATCATCTTCACAGAGTTTTGACCTGCACGGATTTTACAACAATCAAGGGCTTTACAACTGCGCAGAGAATGAAAATGGAAAATGTTCAAAGCGGTACCTGGTCACTTTTTGAGACATCAAATATCGTTTACGACGGCGGTGACATTGATGATTCAATGCTTACTGTAGCCGCACTTGAAAAAGGCAGAATCAGATGAAAAAACTTTTTGTACTGTTAATATTTGTAACACTTTTAACAAGTGCATTTTCTGTCGCTGTGTTTGCCGAAGAAAACATCAAGTTTTCAGGGACACTTGAAACTCTCTGGGGGGCGGGTGCTCCCTGGACAGACAAGGATACTTCCAGAGGCCGCATGACTTTGGGCGAAACTTCCTTTACCGGGAAAATTGATTCCTATTTTGGAAACAGTTCTGCTCTAGTTGAAGGCTCAGCAAAATATGATTCAATTGAAGATTCTCAGGAATTTTCAGTTGATGAATGCTGGCTGGACTACACTTCAGATTTCTGGGGCGTGAGAATCGGGCGGCAGAAATCTGCCTGGGGAAAGGCTGACGGAATCGACATTACAAACGTAATCTGCCCGAAAGACCTTTCAAGCCTTGCTGTTATGACGACGAATGAAAAATGTGCAATAGACGCAGTGCGTTTTTCTGTCAACGGAAATCAGTTTACGGCTGACGCATACTGGATTCCATTTTTTACACCAGCAAAACTTTCTGATGCAAAATTTGAAAAGCCAGAATCAAAAATGACGAACAGTGAATTTGGTCTGAAGCTTTCGGGATATTTTTCTGAACTTGATTTTTCGTTCTACGGATTTTACGGAAGAGACGATATGCCTTTTCTGGATTACACAATGACTGCTGAGGGCGTGAATGTGACTGGAGAATACAAGCGCATGGCCATGCTCGGAATAGACGCCGCGGTTCCAATAGAAGAAACAGTTCTGCGAATGGAAGCGGCTTTCTTCCCGGAACGACATTTCCAAAAATCAAGCAGCGCTATTTTAGGAGAAAAAAATCTTTCTGCAGAAAAGGTTGATTCTTCACTTCAGCGCAATGAACTTACAGCACTTGCCGGAATTGACTGGATGCCTGAGAGCTGGACTTTTACGGCACAGTATTACTGCGACTACGTTTTTGGAGAGCTTGAAAATCTTGAGCGGGAAAAAGCTCTTCAGCACGGAATTACTTTGAGTGTGTCAAAAAAACTTTTGTCAGACACACTTGAATTAAGTTTCAGCGGAGTTCTTGGCCTGAATGATTTTGACAGCTTCATAAAACCTGTTGTAACATACAGCCTTTCAGATCAGATAAATCTTTCTTGCGGAGCTTACATTTTTATTCCAGGTCCGGACAAAGACGGTCAGTATGGTTCGTATAAAGATTTAAGTACGGGCTACATAAAATGTAAATTCAGTTTTTAAAAAAATGGCCGGCTCAAAGTTTTATCAGACTAAGAACCGGCTTTTTTCTGATTAACTAAATTACGAAAAAAGTCTTCATAATTCCTTTGCCTTTAATTTCCATTTCGGCAACTTCCATAGGACTAACAGAATTCTTTATAAGAGACATCGTAGATTCTGAAATATGAATTCTTGAAGTCTGACCGGAACTTTCCATTCGGCTTGCAACATTAACTGTGTCTCCCCAAATGTCATAAACGAATTTTGTTTTTCCGATAACACCTGCAATAAGATTTCCGCTGTTGATTCCAATTCTCATCAGAAGTTTAACATTGCTTGTGGAATTAAAGTCTTCAATATCTTGAAGCATTCCATGTGCAAAATTTACAAGTGCAAGTGCATTTTTTTCAGCAGGCTCATTTCCAAAAAGTCCGGAAGCAGCCATGTATGAGTCACCGATTGTCTTAATTTTTTCAATGCCTTCACGCTTTGCACGTTCATCTATTCTGGAATAAAGTGCGTTCAAAGCACCGACAATTGTATCAGCATCAAGTGTACTTGTGATTTTTGTAAATCCAACAATGTCCGCAAAAAGTACAGAAGCGTTTTCAATCTTGTCCGCAATTTTTGCATTTCTATCAAAGGCAAGACGTTTTGCAACTTCTTCAGGCAGAATGTTCAGCAGTAATTCTTCAGAACGATTTTTTTCTTCCTGAAGTTCTTTTGTTCGTTCTTTTACAGTATCTTCAAGCTTTCTGTTTTCTTCTTCAACACGAATAATTTTTTCTTCCGTGAAAGAGATTGTAAGCGAAACAATAAACAGAATTGCAATTAAACCTAAAGCAACATCAAAAACAAAATATGAAAGAGGTTTTAAAATACTTTCATAAGAAAAAATGATTTTAGAATTTAACGGTGAAAATTCAGAAGGTGAATACATGATACAGCCGAAGCCAAGAGTTTTCATTGGAGTTACCTGATAAAAGTTTGAGCCGTGAATATTTTCTGCATCTGCACCCTGTGGTTTTCTTACAAGTATTTTATCATCGATAAGTGAAAAATTTCCGTTCCATGCACCCGGGTCAATTGCACAGTCTTCGCATACATCAATAGAAATTTTCCAGTTAGTGATAATTGTAGCCTTCATGTTGTTGTAAATCATTCCGTTATACTGAGCGCCGAGTCGTGTAAGATCATCGTTGTCATTCCAGAATTTTGCTGAATCACGAAGGAATGTAACGCAGACTGATTTTGATTTATCGTTTTCCAGATACGGTTTTTCTATAACAATTTTTCTTTCAGGAATGCTGATTCCTTTTATTGAAACAACAATCAGAATAGTCAGAAGTCCTCCGGTCATTGCACAGATTATCTGGTAAAAATGACTTCTTGCAATTCTCTTTTTCATTTCAGGAGCAATTTGAGTTTGTCTATAACTCGGACTTAAAATCGGGGTGTCTTTTTTTATTTTATAGAATTCAATTTCCATCAGTTTAATTGAAGAATAAAAAAGATGAAGCGCACCGATTCCGTATCCTATATCAATCCATGAAATTCCGTAAACACACAGAGCACAAAATATTCCGACAATAGGGAAGAAAGGATAAAGAAGAAGTGAAATGAAAACATTTTTCTGTAAAACTTTTTTTGACTGGAAAAGCATTACAACAATCGTAAGCCCTGGAGAAAGCCCCAGAACAATACTTAAAGGATAAAGAGGTCCTCTGTGGTAAATATTTTTATCATCAATAAAATAAAAGAAACCTTTAAATTGACTCAGTATGATAAGTGTAATTCCTATAATACAGGCATAAAAAACAATATAAAGATAAACTGGAATTTCGTTTTTTGCACCATAACGCGGAGAACGAAGAATTTTAAAACTCAACTGACTGGACTTTATAAATTCAACACAGTAAAAGCTGTAAAAAAATGTAGTAGCGTAATTCAGTGTAAAAACCATAAAGTTGCTTATACGAACTATATAGTATCCTGCTTGAGTTGTGCTTCCCCTGAAAACATATGAGAGTGCATCAAAAGTAAGCAGAATGCCCGTTGTAAGAAGTATTAAAATCAGAGTACCGCGGCTGTTGTTTTTAAATTTGTGTCCAGAGATTAAAAATACTCCGGATTGAAAACAAAATGCAGCCAATCCTAAAAGAGATATAATGCTAATCGGTCTAATTAAATCATTCATATCCTATAATTTTATTTCACAAAATTTGATTTGTCAAAAATACTGATAATCCGCTGTTTTTTGTAGTATAATTTTTCAATGTCGATTTCTAAACGCGTTCATTATCATCTTCCGGGACTTTTTGAATTTTACGAGCTGTATTCAATTTTTCTTCCGTTATTTAAAAATCATCGTGAATATTTTTATGACTGGTGTGACATCGGATCAATTTATGGAGCACCTGCAGATTGTTTGTGGGGTGGTGGAAGAGCAGGATTTGGTGAAGCGGATGCGCAGGAAGTTTTTGCTTTGATGAATGAATATGGAATTTCTTCCAGGCTGACTTTCAGCAATTCACTTTTAAAAGAAGAGCATCTTGCGGATAAAAAATGTAATTCGCTGAGTTCACTGTTTGAAAAATCTAAAGTTGCAGGCGGCGTCATAGTTCATTCAGATTTGCTTGTTGAATATTTGAGGCGTAATTTTCCAAAGCTTTATCTTGTTTCTTCCACGACAAAAGTTCTTACTGATTTTAAAGATTTTGAATCAGAATTGAACCGTGATGATTTTAAATTTGTTGTTCCTGATTTTCGGCTGAATAAAAATTTTGATGAGCTTAAAAATCTTTCTCAAGTTCAAAAAGACAAAGTTGAATTTCTTTGCAACGAGTGCTGTGATCCTGGGTGTAAAAATCGAAAGTTGTGTTATGAAAATGTAAGCCGCAAAAATCTTGGAGAAGCTGCTGCTGATTATAAGTGCACTTCAAAAAATGCTGCGGGCGGTTACAGATTTTCTCTTGCAATGAAAAATCCGCTTTTCATCGGTCTTCAGGATATTCAAGAATATGTTTCGCTTGGATTTTCAAATTTTAAAATTGAAGGGCGCGGACTTGGAAGTGCAGTCGTGCTTGAGTTTCTTCTATATTATATGACAAAACCTGAATATCAGCTTGAAGTTCGTGAAGCAATTTATCTTGATTCGATGCTGGATTTGTTTTAAAAATGTAACGTGCTATAATCAAACTCAGGAGGAAAAAAATGCCAATGATTGAAGCAAAGGTGACAATGCAGTTGCCTGCAGAAAAGAGAGATATTTTGAAGGCTGAATTTGGAAAGGCCATCAGTATAATCGGGAAGCCTGAATCTTATCTGATGATTAATCTTGTTGATAATCAGGATTTGTATTTTGGCGGAAAAAAACTTGATAAGGGTGCTTACGTTGAAGTAAAAGTTTTGGGTAATGTTGATTCTGCCTCAAGCGACAAAATGACCTCAAAGCTTTGTGAGATTTTGCAGAATGAACTAGGGATCCCGGGAAACGCCGTCTATGTCTCTTACTGGGGAACCGGCAGCTGGGGATGGAACGGCTCGAATTTTTAGCTGAAATAAAAAAACAATCCGCACAGATTTATACATCTTACCCGCTCTAAAATGCATCTTACCGTTTTGCTGATTGTTCCATGTAACTTTCTCCTTTATCTTTCTTTTAGTTTTTAGCAGTTAAAACTGATTGGGCTGCAAAAAAAATTACAAAGGAGATTTAGATATGAAAAAATCAGTAAAACTTTTAGGGATGCTTTTTGCATTGATGGCACTGGCTTTTGTGGGATGTTCAACAGAATCAGAAACGGAAATTCATCACCAGGATTTGAGCCTTACTCTTAGTAATCCAAACGGGGAATACAAAGTAGAAGTTGGAGTTGTTGCTCTTAATGATTTTTTGGATCATCAAAGTTGGGCACAGAATGTTTCTGCTTCTAGTACAACTGATTATGTGAATCAGTATAGAGCTCAGCGGAATACATTGAAACAAAAATCATTAGAAAATACTTATGAAGATAAAGGAACGATGACTGCAACAGCATT
>JAILEY010000078.1 GCA_024687165.1 Treponema sp. | reverse complement strand
GAATATTTTTCTTTTTTGTAAAAGTATTTTGCTTTTTCATATTTTAAAGCATCATCTTCTGTAAGTTTCATTTTTGATAAATCAAGCTCATCTGAAAAAACTTCAAAATTATCTTCAGAAAATTCAGCCATTATATTTTGAGCTGCATTAGAACTGAGGTTTACAAATGGTGACATTAAAAAAGAAAAAAATGCATTTCTGTCATTAGGATATACGCAGATTCTAAGCAGATTATAAAAATCGTTGACAATTCCTTCTTCAAAAATATTTTTCTGAACATCAACGCTGAATGGAATTCCAAACATTGTAAGATATTTTTGTATCTTATTTCTGTGTGTTCGGCTTTTGTCCAGAATTGCATATTTTGAATATGGTTTACCGAGCTCTTTTATTTTTTGTGCAATATAGTAAGCTTCTGTTTCATGTTCATCAAGAATTTTGAATTCATTTTTGAAGTCAGAAAATTTTTCTTTGTTTTTATTTTCTCCCTTGTGTAAAATACATGCGTGGATTCTTATATCTTTATTAATCTTAGTGTCTTCTACGCAGTCTTTTCCATCTTTTCCGGGCTTTGTAGCATAATTTTTTTTCAGATATGTTGCTTCGTAGTCAGGAACATTCGGATAATTTTCAAAATGAAATAGAGATGGAGAGGTTGTTGTGTCGTTGCAAATTCCACGGTTATCATCTCCAAAAAGTTCGTTGAAGGCTTTTAAAAGTTCTTTATCTGAACGGTAATTGTTGTTCATTTCGTGGAGAACTTTTTCTTCGTTATGACCTTTCAGATTATTTTTGAGGTCGTTAAAAACTGAAACATCTGCTCCGCGGAATTTATAAATTGACTGTTTTTCATCACCTACAAAGAATAATTTTTCTGTTGAGTCTCCTGCAATCAGATCAAGCAGTTCCTTATTCTTTTGATTGTTGTCCTGAAATTCATCAATCATTATTTTTTTAATCTGCGACTGCTGCTGTTTTAAAATATCTTTTTGTTCTCTTAAAGTTTTTAGTGCAAGCTCCTGAACATCTTTAAAAGAAAGTGTTCCGTTTTTTTTCTTTCTTGAATTTATCTGCTGAAGGTACAGGTCCATCAGTGTAAACATCTGTTTTGAAGCTTCATAATATTTTGCAAAATCAACTAGCGATTGTATTATTTCTTTTGTTGCTTCAAAATAATTTCCTGTTGCTTCTTTTACTTTTGGTCTCAACGGTGAGAACCCTGTTGCTGATCCTGACGGCAGTGTTTTTATCCAGTCTAAAATTCTGTTTCCGTGAGAACAAATTTTATCCATGCTGTTTTTATCATTCTTTTGAATTTTAAAATCTTCAACAGGGATATTAATTCCTTTTTGAATAAAATTGTTTATTCCAATAAAATAATCAGTTTCTGAATATGGGATTTCTAAATTTTTGTAAGTCTTATCTTTGTTTTCTTCATACAGCGGAATTATTTCTTTGCAGATTTTTTTTGGATTAATGCAATTTTCATTTTCTTCATTAAATAATTCATTCCATGCTTCAATTATTTTTTCTGTCTGTGTTTCAAAATTTTTACAGAACCATCCGTCTGGAGTTGCAATTGATGTATATGAAAGAATAGGATCGCAGATGTAATTCTTTGTGAATTCTTCGATTCTTCCGGCTTTTGCATAATTTTTAAAAGCTTCACTGTAATCTTGATTTTTAAGATTTTCCAGAACAAAGTTTTTTGCAAAGTTTTTTGTATCAGTGTCTTCTGCTCCGATTGTAAAGTCAGGTTTAATTCCATATCGGGCTACAGAAAGACGCACAATATCGTTGCTGTAAGAATCGAGCGTTTGAATTTTTGCATCTGAGAATTCTTCAAGTGCTCTTTTTGCTAAGTTTACCGGCTTGTTTTCTCCTGTATATTTTCCGTTGTATTTTGGATCTGAAAGACTCTCTGCAAAATCCCTGAGCTTTTTAAAAACTCTTTCATAGATTTCTGAAGCGGCTTTTTTTGTAAAAGTGATTGCAAGAATATTTCCTACGTGAAGATCAGGATCTGTCATGAGAAGATATGCAAATCTTGTTGCAAGAACTTCTGTTTTACCGCTCCCGGCTCCTGCTGCAACGACAGTATTATTTATGGATTTTATTACTTCCCTCTGAGAGTCATCCGGCGGGTAATCGGCCTGGCCAACAGTTATTCCCAATATTTCATCAAAATTATTTGTGTGCATTTTAGTCCCTCTTTCCAATGTTAAATGTTTTTCTGCAGCTTGATTTGAAATTACATTTTGAGCAGTCTGAAGTTGTGTTTACATAATTTAAATCTTCAAACTTTCTGCTTGTAGAAAAATCAAAAGCTGTAACTTTTGTTTTGAAAAAATCAGCGTAATCTTTCATGCGGTCAAGCGTCGGATCGAAACCTTCTCTTAGCATTTTTTTTGATCTGTTATCTTTCTTTTCTGAATCGATTACAATCTTTTTTTCAAAATTACCTTTTTCTTTTTTAAGTGAATAAAAGAGAGCCTGCTTGATATTGTAGTGTGGAGTACCGTCTTTATTTTTTACTGACTCAAGAAGTTTTACGTATACAGCAATCTGAAAGTTGTTGATTTTATTTATCCCATTTAATGTACTTTTAGAAGCATCTGGCATCATTCCGGTTTTGTAATCTATGATGTATGCATTTATAGAACCAGATTCTGTTCCGCAGCTTAAAACGCAGTCAATTTTTCCATTATACAAAATACCATCGTCTGCTACAGAAAGATTTAATTCTGTCGCTTCAACTTTAAATCCGCCGTATTCTCCTTTTGAACAGAATTTAAGTATGAAATCTGTAATTGTTTTTTCAATAACCGGCTTCTGGAATTCGATTACTTTTGTTGAAAGAATACTTTTGAACATATCATTTTTAATTTCTTCTGCTATTGCATTTTCAAGACAAAGATGAACCATCTTTGCAGTTTCATCTCTGTTATTCTCATCAAGACACGGAAGATTTTTTTCTCTGTAATTATTCATGTACAGTTCAAGTGTTTTGTGGTATAAGTTTCCGATTTCGTTTGATTCAGCAATGTTTGCAGTGATTTTTTCATCCGTCAGATTGATTGCTTTTTCATAAATCCATTTTCTTGGGCATGGAAAGAAACTGTTTAGTCCACTCGCAGAAATTTTTATATTTCCTGTTTTTTTATCAATTGTTTTTTCTTTGACACGATTCTTAAGTTCATCAGACATTTCACCCTGGATATTATCCGGTGAATTTATTTTCTTCCAGTTATTAAAACTTTCCAGCTGCCAGGCGGCAAATAAAGTCGAAGATGGCGTTTTTACAAAGTCAATTTTATCAAGATTTTGAAGCTCTTCAATATTATTTTTAGCTTCGTTAAATCCTTGTTCACCGCCGTATTTTCTCCAGATTTTTTTTAAATCTTCTGAATCCAATTTTGATTTTTCAATGTCTTTTAAAACTGTTTCTTCATCAATTTCAGAAAGTGCAGTGTGAGTAATTGAAGCTCCTTTGAAATTAATTTTTGCGGAACTCCAGATAACTTTTTTTTTAGAATCTCTTTGCTGTGCTGAATAAAGCGATATGAACTCTGCA
>JAILEY010000077.1 GCA_024687165.1 Treponema sp. | reverse complement strand
TTCTTCCGGAGTTTCAGCAGTTATGTCATAAGAAGCTTCGGTATCGCGTTCAAGTGTCGGTGCAACTTCATCAATCTTAAAGCTGAATGACTGTGATGCTGTATGAGTTGAATCGCTTACAACTGCAGTATATTCAACTTTATCACTGCTCTTATCGATCGGAATGTAAACTAAATATCCAGTCTTTGTCTTTGAGTTTTCAGTTTTAGTTAATTCTTTTTTGAACCATTTAGTATCTTCTTCAATTCCAGTTCCGTCTTTCTGAATTGTAACGCCTGTTACGCCGTCATCATCAAGAACCTCAAGAACAAGAGTCCAGTTTCCTTTGAGGTACATGTCTGCTTCATAATTTTTATCTGCAGTTGGTGTAGTGTTTGCTGCAGGTATACCTGTAAGAGCTGCAGTTCCATTTGCGTACTGTTTTACAGAAGAAGTGATTGTCGGAGCTGTATCATCGATATGAAGTTTTACAATATTATCTCCGGTTGACCATGCACCGAATTTTCCTTCTGCGTTTACACCACAGACTCTGAGAGTAAGCTTTGTAATTTCACTCTGAGGTGGATTGAGTTCTCCGTCTTTGTTAAGGATGAAGTTCCATGCTGCCGTACCAGTTGCCTTAATTCCCCACCAGTCTTTTACTGCCTGTGCATCTGTAAAGCCGAATTTCTTACAGTCAGCATCTGAAAGAGTTTCCCCCTGTTCATAATTTGAAGCTCCAAGATATTCGTTGATTACATCGTATGCACTTACAACTGTATAACCTTTTCCTGTTGCTGCAGTTTTTCCTGCTGTTGTTCCAAGATCGCTGCCTGTTTCATTTCCAATCTGATAGTAAATTGAACCGACTGTTGTAGTTCCAGACGGGATGACTGCGCTTCCGGAAACTCTGATTGTTCCTCCGAGAGTTACATATCCTTTTGAAACATTAGAAGTGTCTTTGTCGTAATCTGATACAGATGGATAAGAGAATTCTACTTTTGGCCTGTCGCCTTCAGGATTATGTCGGATTTCGAATTTTTCAATCTTCACATTTCCTTGTGCATCTTCTGCGCGGATATAAACAGGAATTGTGTAGATTCCGTCTGCAATATTTGTTCCACAGTATTTTGCGTCATCAAATTCTGTGAGAGAAGGGCAGTGTGTTATTCCTGAAAGTCCGTCAAATGAGAATACCCAGCTTGTAGTCGATCCTGTTGAATCAAGAGTGTCCTTCCATTCATAATCAGCTTCATCTTCTGTTATTTCAGGAATGCAGTACTTGATGCTTACAACGCCTGCTGATCCTTCGTCTGAACTTGTACCAACAAGCTTGATTGCACCAGTAACTTCTTCTGATGCTTTTGGACTTGTCAGCTTAAGTGAAGGTTTTGCATTATCAATAGAGAATGTGTAGCTTCCGTTACCCTTGAGGCCTGAACCGTCGTAAACAGTTACCGTTACAGTTGCAGAACCTGTGCTCCATGTGCTGATATCAATTGCACCTGTTGTCCATGTTGATTTTTTTGAATCGATTGTAAGTGTTCCGTTTTCAGTGAAGCCTTCAAGATTTTCTGATGCGGAAATCCACTTGTTGTATTTTATGGAATTTGTTTTTCCTTCGTCTTCAACTTCAAGAGAAACTCCTTTTATTCCGTTATCGTCGTATCCTTCAATTATGAACGAAACTGTAGGCTCGTTGCTTCCACCGACAATGCATGAAACGCCTGATGCTTCTGTTTTTTCATCTGTACTTATCATGCATGATTTTACTGATGGACTTGTACAGTCGCTCTTGTAGGTGAGCGGGCTGCTGCTGTCTGCTTTTGCTTCTGACTTAAACTGAGCATACGGCTGGTAAAGGACGTTTGTATTCTTAGTAAAGAATTCTGTTCCATCATTATCCTTAACGTAGAAATATACTTCCTTGTTTCCGTCTTCAGTATTTTCAGGAGTATATGTCCAGTCGCTTCCGGTGAGTGTAGTTCCGTGTTCAACTGTATTTCCTCCAGAAAGTGTAGTCTGGCTTGTCCATTTTTTTGTAGCAGGAGAACTTCCGCTTTCTGAGTAAGTATAAGTTCTTGTTGAATTATCTTCGAATGTTACTGTATAAGAAGTTCCGCTTTCTGCAACAGAAGTGATTTCTTTTTCTGCCGCGATGAAAGTTTTAACTGCTTGAGAAGAAGTTGAGTCATCATCAGAAATTGCACCGCTTATTGTAGCATTTGTTCCGTACATCAAAGTGTATTCAGTTCCGTTTTTAGAAATATTTGTAAACTGAACTACAGGTCTGTCTGCATTCATGTCAACGCTGAATTCAACGGCTTTTTCTTTAAGCTTCCAGTTGTATGTAGTTACATCTGTTGTTTCATCAAGAGACATTTCGTATGCACTACAGTTTCCGGCAGAATCTTTAATTACAGGAAGAATGTAAATTTTTGCCGTTCCGTCTGCAGAAAGATTTGCTTTAGAATTAACGTTGAAGTTAAAGTTCTTAAAGCTCCATGAGTAAATGTCTGAAATTTTTGTAATTTCATAAACAGGGTCACCACTTGCGTCTGAATCTACAGGGACTGCTTTCCAGCCGAAGGTTTCAGGAGTGATTGTATCATCGGTAACAGCTCCGCCTCTGTAGTTGTAGCTTCCAAATGTCCCTTCATTGCTTGTGCTGTAATAAAGTCTCATTGAAGAAAGCGTGAAGTTTTCTGATGCAGTACCGGTGATGTCTTTTGTTCCGTTAACATTATTTACTGCATTCGAGATTTTAAACTCAGGGGCAGAATCATCTTTTGTGAAGTTAAGGATGCTGCTGTTAGTGAATTTATTTTTTCCAGTTTTATCTAAGCCTTCTACAGAAAGTGTTCCGTTTTCAATAGAAGAAGCTTTGAATACAGCTTTCCAGCCTGTAATCGTACTCGGGTCATCAACTGATTCAAGATATGTCTGATTCTTAAAGTCTTCCCAGTTTGAGAGTTCTGCAGTTGTGTAAGAAATTACCGGTTTCTTTCCAGAAGCAAATTCTGTTCCGTTAAGCTTGAATTTTACAGTAACAGAATCAAGACCGCTTTCTTTATCTTCAATCGTACCGTAGAGAATAACCTTCTGCTTTCCGTTTACAGTTACTGTACCACCTGCATCTGTATTTGTTGCGCCGTTATCTATAGAAAGATATTCTGCTGTAAAAACAGGAGCTTCATCATCCATCTTGATGATTTTTTCTATTTTAATAGATTCATTTCCAACTTCATCTGCTGCTGTAAGAATAAGCTTATTGTTTGTTCCTTTCTCGAAGCCAGAAATTGATCCCTTGAATCTATAGTAATTCTTTCCGTCAATTGTTTCTTTGATTACACCAAAATCACCGTGCTTTTTTTCTCCAGAAGTATAACCGTGTGGAGTAAGTTCGTAGTGTACATTTTGAACACCGGAATGTTCTTCAAGATAATATCCTTCAATAGAAAGGTCTTCACCTGCATACCAGTGATCTGCATCAAATTCTGCGCCTGCAATTTTAAATTTATGGTCTGCGTCTATGTAAGTTTTAAACTCAGGAGGAGTATTATCAAGAATATATTTTACAGTCTGCTCTGTAGTCTGATTGAAAATATCCGTTGCAACATACTTAAGTTCAACTTCTTTGCCGGAATCACCTGCTTCAGTTGCAGCATTTTCATTAAAGATTTTTCCTCTTGAAGTTACATTGCCTTCTGAATTTGTATTTTCATATTCTGCACCGATACGATCTGTATTTGTGTCATCATCACTGCGGATTACAGACTTAAGTGTATCAATAGAATTATTCTTGTAATTTGAAACTTTTCCTTCAACAGTCAGAGTTTTTCCGCTTTGAACATAAGTGCCGTTTGAAGGCTTTGTAATTTCAATGTGTGGAGCACCGTATGTAACACCGATAACTGTAGAAACTTCACAAGAATTATTATTTGAATTTCCATTAACATCAGTTACAGAAATCTTAAAGTCATAAATTCCTTCTTCAATACCGTCTGTTGTAAGATTAAGTGAATGTGAAGTCGGTCCTGTTTTTTTGCCTGAAGCATCAGTTGAAGAAAGAGTCTTTTCAGTATACTTTGTGAAATCTCCTGAAGTACCGTTCTTTTTGTACCAGACAGTTATTTTATCAATGCCGTCATCATCTGAAATTGTTGCGGTAATCTTGTTGTTGCTTGTTTTTCCAAAAAGATTATCCATCAATTTTATGTTGTCAGATTCGTCTTTTTCCGTTACACCGATTTTTTCTGCAGCTTTTCCAAGACTGAAGTTTGAAGGAATAATCATCGGTTTGTCTGAAAGCTGGTTTACAGTCAGTGCAACACCGCCGTTGTAAACTGTAGAAGTTGTTTCAGAAACATTGCCGACAAGATCTTCTGCCTTAACGACAACAATCATTTCTTTTGCGTCAGCATCAGTTGTGTTGTTTATAATGTTTGTAGTATCAAACTGATAGTTGAACGAGAATTCTTTTACAGGAGTTCCTGATGTCTGTTTTGCATTTGTTTCATCAGCCTGTTCGCCGTTAACAAAAAGCAGTGCGCGGACATTCTTAAGATTTGTCTCTTCAACATTGCCTTTTACAGTGATTATTCCGTTTACATTTGATTTATCATCATAGTCTGTAACAATCGGAGTAAGAGCTGAAATTGTAACTTTAGGTTTTATTGTATCAATATGAACTGTGTCATTTACTGATGATTCCTGATTTTCTACGTCGTGCGCGGTAAATGTAGCCTCATAAAGGTAAGCCTTATTGTCCCCGGCCTCACACTTTGCGGCTGAGTAACCTGTTTTTCCTTCAGGTGAGAATTCCCATTCGTATTCACCAATAATTGATGTTTCAACAAGTGTTGCCTGTCCTGTAATAACAGATACGTTTTCTGATGAATTTTCCTCATCCTTTACTGTAATTGAAACATCGATGCGTTCAATGTCTGAATCTCCCTTCTTTGCCTTTCCCTTGAATGTAAGTCCGTTGTTGCTTCCATTGTCCGCTTTAGATGTTGCAAGGAGCGAAAGGTTTGCAGGAGATGTTACTTCAATAGTCGGGAGTTTTCCGGTTCCAATTCCAGTAAAGCCGTATCTTGTTGCTTGGCCGAATTCAAGTCCATCCTGATCACAGCCTGTTACAGCGATTACATAATAATTTCCTTTTTTAATATAAGAAGGCATGTTAAAGCCGATTGTAAGGTTTGTGTTAGAAGAGCCGTTGGAAACAGTATTATCATAAACACAGAATACATCCTGATCTTCAGCGCCTTCAGAAGTACCAAGCTGTTCAAGAATATAATTTTTAAACTCTGTTGTTTTTGATGAATCATACGAAGATGAACTTCTTCCCATATTTGCACCAAAATCATTAAGATTTCTTTTATACGATGCTGCTGTAGAAAGTGCTGAAACAAATTCGCTTGCCTCAGCTTCTGTATATTTATGTTCAGAACCAAAATTTTTAATCCATACATGAACTGTATCAGGATTTACAGCAGTTTTATTTAAGCCTGCAGAAACAGAAATTGTAACTGCACTGTTATTTGCAATGGAATTGTCTTCAGGTGTTTTATTATCCTTGAAAACCTCAAAGCCGCTTACAACGTATGTAGGGTTTGCAGCCGGATTTAAGCTGAATGCAAGACGGTTGTCCACAGTTTCAAAATCTGCAGTATCAATTGCTTTTGCTTCAAGATCTGATTTTGAAAGCTTTGCCTTAATGTCATCTGCAGCTGTTCCGTTTGAAATCTGCATGAGGGCTGCTGCAGAAAGCCCAAGACCTTTTGAAGAACTTAAATAATCTGTATAAACGTCATCATAAAGATAAACTTTTGTTGTTGTATTTCCGTTTCCTGTACCGCTGTCACCAGGATTCTGATAAATCTTTGCGGCATCAGAAAGGAATATTGAGCATTTAAAATTTCTTGTGTCTGTTGAAGTAAGATCTGCCCCATAAAGATTTACGTATCTTGAATACTCTACAGGAGTTGCTCCATTTTCATCTGCTGATTTTGAAGAATCTGCAAAAGTTACAGAAGTTCCGCCCGCAGTTGCAACAGAGGTTTCATAAATATTTACTGCTTTGTCGTTGCTTTCATTATTTGTTAATTTTGTACCTGAATTATCATAAACATCAAGAGACATCTTTGAAATCTCATGAAGGTCGGCAATTGTTCCCGTTACGCTGAAATTAGAGCCGTATGGAGATGCTGTCTTATCAGATTTTACAGTTACGCCAGGATTCTGAATGATAAAGAACGGTGCCGTATTATCGATGTCAAAAGAACGTGAAGAAATACCGGAACTGTGTCCTGAATTATCGCTTGCAACGCAGGAAATTTCATAAGTTCCGTCAGCATATTCCCAGCCGTTTGTTGCAGCAAATTTTGAGTCGTCATGTTCGTTCAGTAAAACTTCCCAGGTTCTTGATTCTGCATTAATTTGTGCATGTCTGCTTTCGTAAGTTGTATTAGTTGAAGTATTTCTGATTGAAACAACAATATCTGTAACTCCAACATCATCACGCCAGGTACCGGAAAGCTTAAAACTATCCATTACAACGGCGCTTGCCGGAGGATATTCAATAGTTAAAGAAGGAGCTTCTGTATCAACTGCATGTCCCAAACCAATGTCGCAGGAAAGAATTAAACTTAATGAAGCCATAAGACAAGCGAAAAGGATATTCAAAATTCTCTTATTCATACAATTCTCCTTTAAAACACCGCTGCTGCGGCACTGCATGAAAACAGCGTAACTCTCTTAAATAAATCAGAATAAACTCTATCCTTGATTTATCGACAACTTCTCTTATCCGATTTACAACTTTTTCTCTAATAGCTCTATTTATCCCCTCGCCCTAAACCACTCCCAAGTTTATAATACCTCTAAAATCTCTAATCAGTCAATGAGTTATCTCTAAAATCTCTAATTATTTAAGAAAAAGTTAAATAATTACAGAAAAAAATAGGAAAAACAGGAAATTTAAAAGGGCAAAAAAAGGTCCAGACATGGTGCGAAGACCTGGAGCACCATGCATATCTAAATACACTTTGTGTGCAAAATAAACATAAAATTAGATTCAATGAATAAAAAAAAGGTCCAGACTCACTTCGGCACCACAACCATCTGAATACCGTTGCTGCATTCCTGCTCTCGCGGGGTTTTCCAGCGGTCATGTGCAAAGCTTCTGGACCATATCAGAAATCCGGGATTTGAACCCAGTAAATCCATCATCCATCACGAATGATTATCTTTCTGCAGTCAAAAACTGTTTTTGTATTCTATTATATTATGCACTTTTACGCAATAAGTAAAAATGTAGGGCACGTAATAAATAAAATGTTCCCGTCATGATACGGCTGTCCAAAAACGCGACATAAGTCGCTTGATGCGAAGTTCGGCAAAGAAACTATCATTCCAAACTTCGAATCATTTTGACCAGCCGTCTCATTCCTCGCGCATTTTATGTACATAGATATTTATAAATGCGCGAATCAAAATGGGGATGTGCAAAATTATTCGTGGCACTGGACGATAGTTCCCTTGCAGTACCACGTATAAAGCGATGATAATCGCGGTTTTGTGCAGACACATTTTGATGGAAGCATTTATAGTATTAATTTCTAATTAATTAAAATTTAATAGAATTGGCGCGACTGGGAGCTGATTTATTTATTTGCTTTCAAAGCCTGCTTGCATTTGTACATTTTTTTGTCTGCACTTTCAAAAAGACGCAAAAAGCTTTTTCCGCTCATTTTTTTATAATCCGCAAAACCGTACGCAATTACAACGCCGCCAGTGCTCTTGTTATATTCAACAGCTTCTTTTAATTCCTCAAGAAGCTGCTTGTGATTTTCATAATCTTCACCGGAAAGAAAAACTGTAAATTCATCACCGCCGATTCTGTATACAGGACTATGCTTAAAAGTGTTGCAGATAAGGGTACAGCCCGCCTTGATGTACTGATCTCCTGAATCATGGCCTTTAGTGTCGTTGATTTTTTTCAAATCATTCAAATCTAAAACAATAAGTCCAAAATCTTCTATTTCACCGTTTTCAATCTGCTGTTCAATTGAACCAACATCTTCTATATAAGACATTTTATTTTTTACACCGGTAAGCGGGTCAGTATAAGCCATCTGTCTGACTTTACCGATTTCAATTTCCTGGATTTCTTCAATTTTTAAAAGAGATTCAAGCTCTTTGCGCCAGGCTTCTTTTTCATCCTCAATAACAAAAGTGTGCAGAATGCAAACTCCAAGCATATAGCCGATTGCATAGAACGGCATAAATGGATGCATCGACTGAAGCGTAACAAAAATAATCATTATGAAACTGAACATTCCAACTGCACAATGGCGGCGCTTTAATTTGCTCTTTGATCGTACAACATGAATAATCATATAAATTGCAACAATCACAAATATTATGACTTGAATCAGCAGATTTACATCACGGGCAATACCAACTTCATAAACTCCGTCTTTATTAAACCAGAAAACAATCGGCACAAAAAAGTTTATAATCAGAACAATTACCTGGAAACAGAAAAGAAGAAATCCAGTGTACAGTAAAAATTTTGCAAATTTATTCTTTTTATTTAAAAAAACGATTACATATCTTGTCCACAAAATAACAGATAATGCCATTACAATAAAATAAATGGTTGTTTCTATAAAATTGGCTGTAGTTAATTTAAGTGCATATAAAGCTTCCCAGATTACATCCACAAAATAATAAGCAAGAACGCTGATTAGAAACTGCTTGTAAGCCTTGTGTGCAGGCCTTTTGTTAGTGTGTGAGGGAGAAATTAAAATTTTAAAATCAATAATAACCAATACTAAAGTTGCAAGAATTCCGATGCTCGAATAGTACATACCTAAATTATAATGTCTAATTATTTTTTTTCATGAATAGGGCAAAAAAATGCAGGATTTTTAGAAAGATTTCAAGGAAAGGTTAGGATTTTATATGGATTTATTGGATTTTATGAAGGATTTTCTTTCTGATTTAACTTTGATAATTATTGAGTGGAGCAAAATCATTCTGTTTGTTGCTGTCGCGAAGCGCAAGGTAAATTGTTACTTTACAACAAACAGAATAAAGAAGCTGCCTAAGACAGCAATGTTTTCGTTTCACTCAAGAGAATCGGAGTCAATTTTTATTCAGTCTTGAACTGACCAACGTCACTTACAAGCTGGTTAACGTTCATGTTCAAGCCTTCAACACATTCATCAAGCTTCTGACCGCTCTTTGCAATATTCATAACGTTGTTGAACATTTCTGCCATACTTTCACTTACGGCATTTACAGAGTTGCGAAGATTATTCATTTCCTCAAGAATGTGTGTACTGCCTTCAGTCATTTTTACAGAAGCTGATTTAACATCTTCAGTATTTTTCTGCATTTCTGAAAGTGAAGAAATTACGCTTCTTGAATCATCATTCTGCTTTTCAAGTGCTGAACGAACTGTCTGAACAAGGCGGTCTGTTTCCTGAATTCGAGTTGATACGCCGGAAAAGGCTGCACTTGATTCCTGAGATGCAGAAACAATTTCACCGATGCTTTCCTTAATATTCTTAAGCTGATCTCCGATTGTCTTTGACTGACCTGAAGAAGTTTCAGAAAGCTTTCGGATCTCATCTGCAACAACAGCAAAGCCTTTTCCTGTTTCACCAGCGTGAGCTGCTTCAATTGCTGCATTCATAGCAAGAAGATTTGTCTGGCTGGCAATAGATGCAATAGCAGTGTTTGCTTCCTGAAGCATTTTTGACTGTTCTTCAATCTGGGCGATTCTTTCATTAACTTTCTTCTGCTTTTCCATTCCCGTAATTGCTTCACGGTCAAGAAGACTGAAAGAAGATGCCATGCTTTCCATAGAGGAACTGATCTGCTCAATTCCTTTTACAAGCTGACTTACTGCCTGAGAAGATGAAAGAATACTTGAAGTCTGAGAATCAATCATTGAATTAACATTTGAAATGCTTTCAGTAACTTCTTTTACAACACCTGAAGTTTCATCAAATCCTTCTGACTGTTTTTTAACCTGATTCTGAACGTTTCCGATACTGAGGCGGATATTTGTCATTGAATCAGAAACTGAAGAAACACTTTCTTTTACACTGCCGGATACGACATTAAGATTTTCACTTGATTTTTTAATGTTTCCCATCATCGACTGCATTTTTTCGATGAACGAGTTAAAGCAGCTTACGATATTATGAATCGATTTAAATGTTGTATGAAGCTCTGTATTCAATCGCTTTGTTAAATCTGCTTCTCCTGATGTAATATTTTCTACAGTTCCACGAACATCTTTTAATGGAAGGAAAAGATTGTGCATTGAATAAGCAATAAGCAGAACTATAACAATCAGCATGAAGATTGAAAATGGGAAAACAGAATTTGCAAGGAATTCTTTTACTGTAAACGGAATGAAAAGAACCATCTGCCAGCCCAAAGAATCAACAGGAACAATCATGTATTCACCGCGCAAGGTTGAATGAATTTTTGAAGATTTAGGGAAAAGATCTCCTGCATTTTTAAGATCCGGCATTGCATCAGTGATTGGAATTTTCTTTTCAAGATCATTTAAATCTGTTGAAGCTGAAATTTCACCTCTTGCATTGTACATGTACATTGTAACGTCTTTGTTGAGAGTTCTGTACATTGAAGAAACAAAGTCGTTGAGTTCAACACCAGTACCTGTAATTCCAGTAACTTTTCTGTGTGCATTATAAACAAGAACATTAATCCACATGAAAGTTTTTTTCAGACCGATATCATAGTCAACATAAAACTGGAAAGGAAGATTTGAATCTATTGTAGCCTGATACCATGCGTTTCCAGGATCAGACTTATCAAGATCATAGATAAAATCCATGTTTGAATAATATTTTAAATCTGAATCAGAAATCCAGAAAGTGCGGTGTGATGCAAAAGATTCCTGAAATGTTTCAAAGTCACGGAATGCCATTTTGCGAATTGCTTCATCGTTAGGATTTTCCATGTAATCAACAACAGCAGGTGACTGACCAAGCTGAATTGCAAGCTTTTTTTCCGGCAGAAGTCCTTCTTCCATTTCAAGGATTTTTGTATAGCTCATCTGCTCAAGCTTTGCATCTGCATTTTTCTTGAATAAAGCCATCGAACCAGCAGAAACAGCCGCAAGCCCAATCAGAACGAAAGCAACAACGGCCACGATTGTTAATTTGTTAGATACTTTCATAAATTCTCCTCGTAAAACAGCATAATTTTCTGTTAAAAATACATACAATGCCAGAGATGATTTTATAAGACACGTACAATATTTTTTAACTCGAAAAGTTTTTAATTAACTGTTTTTTTAAAAGTATTCAAAAAATTACATACTATAGTATACCATAGTTTTTTATTCTGTGTGAAAAAAAATGGGGTAGTGTATGCAGTGAGATTTTATGATGCTGCTACAGTGGCATTTACCGATTCGTTTACTCCAAGGAAATCCATCAGTGCATTTTGAAATACTTTTGAACAATTTACTGCTTTTTCATCTGCTAAAGCTGCAAGCCAGGCTGGTAACGATAAAGTTTTCTTTACATAAGAACTTTTTACAGTTGCTCTGACTGATGGCATAAAAACATCGATTAAAACAGGTATTTGATTTTTTTTAAGTTTTATTTCATTTATGGGCGTTGGATTTGGGATTTTTTCTTTATCTTGTTCCATTGCGAATAAATGAAGTCCTAAAGATTCTTTAGCATTTTTTAAAGCAGATTCAGTATCATTTATTTCAGCACAAGAAAAGCAACCTTCGAGATCAGGAAATGAAATATTTATTCCGTCTTCTGCATATTCAAAAATAGCAATAAAAGCGTAATCGTTTTTCATCATTTATCTCCTTATATAGTTATTCCAGCTTGCTTAAAAATATTTTTTACAGTCCCGATTGGTAAATTCTTATTTGGATGCGGAACTGTAACTCGACCTTTCTTTGTGGGGTGTTTGAAATGGTGATGGTCTCCAGCACAAGCTGTTTCATACCAGCCATCTGCCCATAAAATTCTGATTACTTCTCTTGAAGAATATCCCTTCAATATGTACTCCTTTAATAATATGTAATTTATTACGTATTGTCAAATTAAACCCATTATTTTATTTCAAAAACTCGTGTTTATATCCAGTGCAAAAAATTGATTTTGTTTAGGGAAAGTGCTATATTTAAGAGCAAGGAATGACTATTCTTTTGGTCATCTCCCTTACAGTTAATTAAAACCGCCGAGATTTAGACGCTTTGGCGGTTTTTTTGTCTCTATTTCTTATTTACGTAAGAAAGGACCTCTATAACTAACATGATTATTGTTGCAATATTACTTGCAAGTTCAATAACTTCACTGAAAGTCATAGGCTTACCTCCCAATTTATTTACTGGGAGAAGACGTATTTCAAATGCTACGCATTTGAAAACCCGAGTTTTGATTCTCAAAACTCGCAGCTGCAACAACTATAT
>JAILEY010000066.1 GCA_024687165.1 Treponema sp. | reverse complement strand
CTCTAAGAGCAAAGCTCTGTAGGTCTAAGGACTTTGCTCCGTTGCTCTAAGAGCAAAGGTCCGTAGGTCACTGAGCAAAGCGTCGTTGCCCTTAGACCTTTTCACGAACAAGCACAAAAAAATCCCCGACTCCACTACTTTATTCATGAAGCCGGGGAATTTGGCAGCTTTAAATTCTGCTATGAAAGTCCAGTAATATTTTTATATTCTACTGTTGATTTATAAGAAAGAAAGAATCCATGCTTTTCATTACTTGCGGTAAACTTAAGAAAATTATCTTTAATGCAGATACTGTCACAGGCTTTAACAAAACCATCTTCTCTAAAAGCTGCATTAACTGCCATGATTTCTCTCATAAATACATAACTGCATTTTGCAAGAAGGATGAAAATTTCACTGAAAAATACCATTAACATAATTGCTTCTCCATTCGGTAATCCAAAAATCTGCGCGCCAAATAATGCATTACCATATTCAAAACTTATGTCATCAATATACTGTAAGGAAATGTTGCAGTGCGTGGTGAAATTTCACCCAGTGACATGGTGATTTTTCACCATGCAATTTAATGGTTTCATCCGCCGATTATTTCATTCCAGGAAGGAATTCTTTTTTTCTTTTTGACCGCTTCATCGACAACAGAATAATATTTAATTTTCTTTTCTATGTGTTCAAATCCTGCCTTAAGTTTTTCAAGCTCCGACAGAGTTTTTTCTTTTTGAGTTTTCATCATCTCAAGAATTTTTTTTGAATTTCTTTTGATGTCTTTTTCATATTCAAAGAAAGCTTTGATTTCTTCCAGCGGCAGTCTGGCCTTTTTAAAACATTCAATAGCATTAAGACGGTCAACATGAAGATTGTTATAAATTCTGTGGTAGCCGTTCAAATGTTCCACATCCTCAAGCAGTCCGATTTCTTCGTAGTATCTTATTGTTGAAGAAGGCAGATTAAATTTCACCGACATATCTTTTATCGTATATTTTGATTCTTCCATAAAAAAAATAATATTTCCCTATTGAGTTAAAGTCAACTTTAAGTTGTATAATTATCTTAGTTTTGATTTTTAACTCGACATACTCTCAATAAATTTATAAGGAGAATTTATGAAATACACTGCATCTGAAAAAAGATACGAGACTATGAAATACAACCGCTGTGGAAAATCTGGATTAATGCTTCCTGCTGTTTCACTAGGTCTATGGCATAATTTTGGCACAAACGATGATTTTGAAACAATGCGCCAGATGTGCTTTACAGCTTTTGATTCAGGCATTACTCATTTTGATCTTGCAAATAACTACGGACCTTTACCTGGTTCAGCAGAAACAAATTTCGGAAAAATCCTTAAGGAAGATTTTACATCCTACAGAGATGAATTGATAATTTCTACAAAAGCAGGTTACAGAATGTGGGACGGACCATACGGTGAATGGGGAAGCAGAAAATATCTTATTGCAAGTTTAGATCAGAGTCTTAAAAGGATGGGTCTTGAGTATGTTGATATTTTTTATCATCACAGAATGGATCCAGACACTCCTCTTGAAGAAACGATGCTTGCACTTGATCAGATTGTAAAATCCGGAAAAGCACTTTATGTCGGCCTTTCAAATTACGACGGTGAAACAATGATAAAAGCTTCTAAAATTCTTGAGGAACTCCGTACACCATTCATCATCAATCAGAACCGCTACAATATTTTTGACAGAACGATTGAAAGAAACGGACTCAAAGCACAGGCTCCAAAAAAAGGAAAAGGAATCATCACTTTTTCTCCGCTTGCACAGGGACTTTTAACAGACAGATATCTCAACGGAATTCCTGAAGACAGCAGAATTTCAAAAAGCGGTGTGTTCCTTCATAAATCAGATGTTACACCAGAAAGACTCAGTCAGATTACAGAATTGAACAAACTTGCAAAAGAACGAGGACAGACTCTTGCTCAACTTGCACTCAGCTGGATTTTAAAAGACGACAGTGTAACAAGTGTTTTAATCGGAGCAAGCAGACCTTCACAAATTACAGACTGCATCAGATGCATTGAAAACACAAAGTTCACTGCAGATGAATTAAACAGAATCAACAAAATATAATCTTATCAAAGGAGAAAATTATTTATGGAAAACTTTGACTTTTATGCACCAACTTATTTTGCATTCGGCAAAGATCGTGAAAAAGATACTGGATCACTCGTAAAAAAAATCGGTGGATCAAAAGTTCTCATTCATTTCGGCGGAGGCTCTGTAATACGTTCAGGACTTTTAGACAGAGTAAAAAAATCACTGACAGAAGCATCTGTAAATTTTATTGAACTTGGAGGAGTAAAACCAAATCCAAGAAGCGGTCTTGTCTACAAAGGAATTGAACTTTGCAGAAAAGAAAAAGTTGATTTCATCCTTGCAGTTGGTGGAGGTTCTGTAATTGATTCTGCAAAAGCAATTGCTGCAGGAACAATTTATGACGGCGACTTCTGGGATTTCTACGAAGGAAAGCCTGTAGAAAAAGCACTTCCTCTTGGAACAGTTCTTACAATTTCTGCTGCAGGCTCTGAAGGTTCACCAGATTCTGTAATAACAAAAGAAGAAGGAATGCTTAAACGCGGCGCAGGTGGAGATGCTTTCAGACCGAAATTTTCAATTTTAAATCCTGCTTTAACTCAGACTCTCCCTGCATATCAGACTGCATGTGGAATCACAGACATCATTGCTCACCTTTACGAGCGGTATCTTACAAACACAAAAAATGTTGAAACAACAGACAGAATGATTGAAGCTCTGATTCTTGCGATGATCAATGAAGGTCCCAAAGCCATTAAAAATCCTGATGATTATGATGCACGCGCAAACATCATGTGGGCCGGAATGATGGCACACAATAATTCCTGTGGTGTTGGAAGAAGTCAGGACTGGTCAAGCCACGCAATTGAACATGAACTTTCTGCAGTTTACGACTGTGCACACGGAGCAGGTCTTGCAGTTACAATGCCGGCAGTTTTTACATACACAATGAAACACGATGTAATGCGTTTTGCAAGAATTGCCTGCAACGTCTGGAATATTAAAATGGATAAATCAAATCCGGAGAAAACAGCAAAAGAAGGAATTGAAGCTTTAAGAAACTTTTTAATTTCAATCGGAATGCCTAAAAATTTTGCAGAGCTTGGTGCAAAAGAAACTGACATTGAAAAGATGGCATATACCTGCTGTTTTGGAGACGGCTCAGGTTCCGGGAAAATTTATGGATTTACTGTACTCGAACAAAAGGATGTAGAGAACATTTATAAGCTTATGGTATAAGCGCAAACTTTTTACAGGATCCTTTGATTTTTCAGAGGGTCCTGTTTTTTTATGTGCAGAAATTTATCCGCGCGCAAAAGAATTTTTTATCAAAAGAAATTCTTTCATCTTCTGAAGAAGAATAAAAAGATTTGCCCTGTCTTCAAATTCTTTACGTTCAACAGGAAGCGGCTGAATTTTCATTGAGTTAATAATTTCTTCAAGACGAACAAGCAGTAGTTCAACATCATTGTCCCTGTGAAATTCAACCGAAACCTTTTCAAAAAAATCAGAAATAACTTGAGCGGTACGAGGAACAGAAGAAATATTTTTTAAGCATTTAAACATTTCTTTCAAAACAAAAATCTGCTTTTCCCTCATCTGAATGTAGCGGATGTCATAAGTATCTTTTTTTCCAAACTGATTTTTAAAATTTATCTCTGACTGTTTCTTTGCTTCAAAGACAGAAGACTCAAGTGCAGTAAAACACGAGCCGTCATAATCTGCAAGATTAACATACAGGATTCTCAAGCTCATCCTGTGAAGGCTTAATTTTATAAGTTCATCAGTTTTTAATTTTAATTCTTCTATTACGTCAACTTTTTTACGCAGGAATAAATTTGAAATTATCCCGAATCCAACGCCAATTACAAAAAGTAAAACTTCATTTCTTATCTGCAAAAATCCCATTACACCAAAACTGATAAAATGAGAAATCAAAACACTGTCCATTGCCATTGCAGAATTCCATCCAGAAAAAAGACAAACCGAAATAAAAATAAAAAGATAAACAAAAAAAGCAGTTAGTGTAAAACCAAAAATTTTAAAGCAAACAAAAGAAATTATAAGTGCTGCAATGAAAGCAAAAAATCTTGCAAGTGCAGTTTTAATCGTTTCTTTTTTTGTAAATTGAACTGAAAGAATTGCAACAATCCCGGCAGAAACTGCAAAATCAAGCTTTAAAAAATTTGCCACAACTATTGCAAAAATTGAAGCAATGGAAATCTTAATACAAAAAGAAATTTTAGAAATCATTCATATATTTTATATTACTTTGCAAGTTTATGAGAACAGCTTCCGTGACAGGCAGAACAATTTCCTCCACAGATATGCTTTCCTTTTTTATGATCATGAATAATTCCGCTTATGATAAATACAACAACAATCGCAAGAATACCGCTTATAATCAAAGTTCCCATTTCATGTCTCCTTATAGCATTAGCTGTCTAAAGTTAAACTAAGTTAACACATGCAGTTTATTTAGTCAATGAGTTATATATTGCTAACTTCAGTCGCGCCAATTTTATTATATCTATAACAATTCGAAATTAAGTCTGAATCCCTTTTCATAATTTATTATTCAATCTATTATAATTTAAGGGAAAACAAATGACTGAGATTCAGAAAAAATTATTTGAACTTGCGGACAGTAACTACAAAAAATTTCAAAGCTCACTTGTTCCGACTGTCAATGCAGACACGATAATCGGAGTGAGGGTTCCGGCCTTAAGAAAATACGCAAAAGAATTAAACAAAAACGAAGCAGAAGCAAAAAAATTTTTAAAATCTCTGCCACATAAATTTTACGAAGAAAATCTTCTGCACGGTTTCCTGCTTGAATTCATAAAGGACTTTCAAACGGCTGCAGAAGCTGTAAATAAATTTTTGCCATACATCGACAATTGGGCTGTATGTGATACATGCCATCCAAAAATTTTTACGAAGCACACAAAAGAATTTTTCCCTTACATAAAAAAGTGGATTAAAAGCCCTCACACTTACACTATCAGATACGCTGTTGGAATGCTGATGACATTTTATCTTGAAGACGATTTTAACGCTGAGCATCTGCAGATGATTTTAAAAATTAAAAGTGAAGAATATTACGTAAACATGATGCGCGCCTGGTACCTTGCAACTGCACTTGCAAAGCAATGGGACGCAACTATAAGAATTATTGAAGAAAAAAAACTCGACCTGTGGACTCACAACAAAACGATCCAGAAATCAACAGAAAGCTTTAGAATTACTGACGAACAGAAAAAATATCTGAAAACATTAAAAATTTCCGCTGCAAAGTAAAACCGTGGTATAATATAAGCAACACCAATCCTGGAGGTTGCAGAATGAAAAAATATATTACCATCGGCCGTGAATTCGGAAGCAAAGGAAAAGAAATTGCCAAACTCGTTTCAGAAAAACTAAACATTCCATATTATGACAGCGAAATCATCGATTTTGCTGCAAAGGATTCAGGACTTTCTGCAGAATTCATAAAAGAGAATGAACAGAAAATTACATCCGGCTGGCTCTACACTCTTCTGCTTGGTTCAGGCTATTCAGTTCCGGGAAGCAGCGGAAGACTTAACATAAATACTCAAAGTCAAACAGCACCTCTTGCAGATCAGGTTTTTAATGCTCAAAGGAACACGATAATCGAACTTGCAAAAAAAGGACCATGCGTTTTTCTTGGAAGATGTTCAGATTATATTCTGCGCCATTGTGAAGAAATCAGCAGAGAAGATCTTCTCAATGTTTTTATTTATGCTGATTTAAACTTCAAGGTAAAAACTGCAATTGAAGAAGGCATGGATCCGCAAACTGCAGAACGTGAAGTTAAACTGATTGATAAAAGACGCGCAAACCATTACAACACTTTTACAGAACGAACCTGGGGAAAAAGAGATCACTACGATCTTCTGTTAAGCAGTTCAAGTCTTGGAGTTGAAACCGCTGCACAAATTATTGCAGAAGTTGCTTCAAAATAATTTAAAGCCTGATTCTAACTGTCTGAATTCTACGCTGGCTCTGATCTTCAATTATGAAATAAACACCTTCATGCTTGTAGATTGAGCCGATAACAGGCAACTCTCCCATTTTTTCAAGAAGAAATCCGCCGAGAGTATTATACAGTTCACTCTTCAAATCAAGATCAAGATATTCATTCAAATCATCAAGATCGATATCACCAGGAACAAGAAATTCATTTACATTAACAACAGAAATTCTTTTATCAGGAGTTGATTCAACCATTCCGTGTTCATCAGTAATGCGGCCAAAAACTTCACGCATCAAATTATCCAGTGTAACGATTCCTGCCATTTCACCGTATTCATTCAACGCAACTGCAAAATGCATGTGTTCCTTTTTGAAAACTTTTAAAAGTTCATCAGCAGCCATTGTCTCTGGAAGGAACAAAACTTTCTGCGTACAGATGCGAACAAAATCCTTACTTTTAACGATCAAATCATCCGCATACAAAACAGATTTATAATGAATTACGCCGATAATATTTTCCGGATTACCTTCATAAACCGGCAGTCGTGAATAGTGAGTTTCCTCAAAAAGCGAAAGAACTTTTTCAAAGCTGTCATTTACGTCAACATATTTTACAAGCGAACGATGACGCATAATGTCATGAATCGTAAGATCCGTGAACTCAAAAATTCTTTCAAGCATCAGATGTTCATTGTGTTCAAGCGTTCCTTCATTTGCACCAACTTCCAGTAAAAGCTTAAGTTCTTCTTCCGTAATCAGCGGGCGCGCATTCCTGAAAATACTACGCTCAAGAGATTCAATCAGCTTTGAAAGTTTAAAGAACAAATAAACAACAGGATAAAAAGTTTTCTGAATAAAATTTATTTTTTTAGCATTATCCTGTGCAACTTTTTCCTTACAAAATGTCGCATGGGACTTTGGAATTATTTCTGCAAAAATAATGATAAGCACAAAAATTGCAAATGTTGCAGCCGTAATATATCTGGTACCAAAAACCTTGAGCGCAAATGCAGTTACAAGCGCAGAGTTTAAAGTATTAACAAAATTCGTTCCAATCAAAACTGTAGAAATCAGCATATCAAGATTTGAACGAAGCTTTGCAACAAGTTCAGAATTTTTTTCGTTGTTGCTGAGCATTTGTTTTACGCTGACTGTTGATAAACTTGTGTACGCAGTTTCTGTTCCTGCAAAAAAAGCACCACACTTCAACAAGAGAAGAATCGCAAGGACATTACAGATTATGTAAAAAATCATTTTGCACTCACCTCCAGAAGACGGAAGCGGACTTTGCTTACTCTGTTTTCTTCAACTTTTGTCACAATAAATTTATATCCATCAGCCGTAACACTTTCACCGATTGCAGGAATTTTTCCAAGCTTCTCGCAGATGTAACCGCCAAGAGTTTCACAATTTTCACTTTCAAGCTTTATGTTAAGCTGTTCATTCAAATCAATCAGACGACTCAATCCGTTTATTTCTGAATTTTTTGTATTCTTAATCTGAAGGTCAGCCTTATTTTTGTAAACCGTATATTCATCCGTAACAGAACCAAAAATTTCTCGGACAAGATCTTCACGAGTTAAGATTCCTTCTGTTCCTGAATATTCATCAATTACGATTGCAATGCTCTGTCTGTTCTCACTGAGCATCTGCTGAATGCCGGACATTTTTTTTGTTTCAAGAATAAATAGCGGAGGTCGCATAAGTGTTTCAACAGAAAATTCCTCAAGACGATTTTTAAATTTAAGCATATCCTTCACATAAATTACACCGACAATATCATCAATATCTTTTTTAAAAACCGGAAATCTTGAAAGACGCAGCTTTTGTGAAGTCTCAAGAATCTCTTTAAAAGTTGCATTCACAGAAATTGCTTTAATCTGCTTGCGGGGAATCATAATATCTTTTGCGGCAAGATCTGAAAATTTAAATGCCTTTGAAAGAAGTTTTTTTTCTGTTTTCTCAATTACACCCTGCTCGCGACCAACATCAATAAATGTTTTAATTTCTTCTTCGGTATAAGAAACTTTTTTTTCTTTCGGAGTAATTTTAAAAATCTTAAGAATATCTCTTGAAAAATATGTAAACAGATAAACTAAAGGATGAAGCAAAAATTCCAGAAAACAAATAAACCCGCTGAAAAAAAATGCAATCGGTTCAGGATGATGAGTTGCAATTGTCTTCGGAGAAATTTCGCCAAATATCAGAAGAAGAATTGTTACAATAAAAGTTGCAATTCCAACGCCGGCACTTCCAAAAAGATCAACACCGATAATTGTTAAAATAGATGAAAGCGCAATGTTTACGATGTTATTTCCGACAAGAAGCGTATTGATAAGAAGGTTCTTATTCTGAAGAAGCTTCCAGACGCGCATGGCCCTCTTATCTTTTTTATTTCTGAGAATTCTTACTCTCAATTTATTTATTGAAAGAAACGCACTTTCTGAAGCAGAAAAAATCATTGAGAGTAAAATTAATACAATCGCAGCGATTATCAGCGGCAACAGAGGAATATTCATTTGCTCTACTGTTTCTCCTGCTGATCAATTTCCGCAATTTTTTTAATTTGAGATGAAAGTTTCAGTACATTCTCCGAAAAATTTCCATCAGGATTAAGCTGATATGCTTTCGTCAAAAGCTCTTCTATTTTGTCATAATCAGGCTCTTCGTATGTTGCAAGAACATATGCTGCAAGATAATATGCCTCGAACTTTTCATTTTCATTAAGCTTTTCATTTTCTGCAGCAGCAAGAAATGGAACAGACGGATCCGTATTCTTTTTAAAAGCTTCAAGAGAATCTTTGTATGCCTTTTCCAGAATTTCCTGCGATGTCAGCTCCTTGTTCACACTTTTATTTTTTTTACTGCATGAAGTAAAAGCTGAAAAAATAACTGCTGATGCCAAAAGAATGATTACAAATTTTTTCATCAAATGTACCTGCTTCTGATTTTATTCAGAAACTTCAACTTCGTTTTTAAGATCCTTGTTTGTCATTGCACATACACAAGAATCACTGTAAATATTAACTGCAGTTTCAATCATGTCGATTACTGCATAAACCGGAAGAATAACTCCCATCACACCAACAGGCATGTTTTTCCCAGCCATCAGAGAAAGTGTAAGGAAGAAGCATCCCATCGGTACACCTGCATTTCCTACAGCACTGATTACAGAAATCAAAATCCATGAAACAACTGTAATTGCATTAAGATCTACGCCACCCTGTTTCATTACGAACAATGATGTTACAAGGATAAATGCAGCACAACCATTCATGTTGATTGTTGTACACATCGGAAGAATAAATCTTGTGAATTTCTTATCACACTTTACGCGATTTTCTGCACAGTCCATTGTAACAGGCAATGTTGCAGCTGAACTCTTTGTGAACAATGCAGTAAGAATTGCAGGAATCATATTTTTAAAATGACTGAACGGATTAAGCCCGCGGGCAAAAAGGAACAAAGGAAGAACAATAAAGAACTGAATCAGATTTCCGCTCAAAACAACAGCAACATATTTTCCGATAGAATCCATTGCGATATCAGCACTCATTTCTTTTATAAGCTGAGCTGTAAATGCAACAATTCCAATCGGGAGGATTTTAATCAGCCAGCCGATAATCATAAACATAAGTTCCTGGAAACCATTGATAATATTCATCACTGCAGTTTTCTTTTCTGATTCCTTCATGTTTGAAATTGCAAATCCGAAGATAAAAGAAACAATAAGCACAGAAAGAACATTTCCTGAAACAAACGGATAAATAATATTATTTGGAATTGCACTGATAAAATAATCAAGATATGAAGTTGAATTCATTCCCTGGATTTTATCCTGTGCTACACCTTCATAGGCAGATGCTGAAAGAACTTCAGGTTTAATTATAAAGAAAAGAATTGCTGCAATCACAGAAGCCGCAAGAGTTGTAAGCAGTGTGTATGTAATTGTTCTTCTGAAGATTTTTCCTGTTTCCTTGTTGCCGCCCAAAGTTGCAAGTGTCGTTAAAACAGAAACCGCAATTGCAGGAACAGCTGTAAACTGGAACAGTCTTGTAAAAATAACTGCAACAAAATTTGCAACCTTATCAACTGCCTCAATATGCAGAGATCCAAGAACCGCACCGATAACAAGTGCACCTGCCCAAAAAATAAATTGTTTTACCTGTTTAGTCATTTTCTAACTCCAGAAATTGTATCGCTACATTATAAAATAAATGATTTTTTTTTACACCATGTTATTGACCCAGACACCTTTTTTTACAAGGATCAGACCGATTGAACATTTTATAAGATCAAGGCTTGAAACGATTAAATAAATCATAACGATATTCAAGCTTGTAAATTCTGTAAGAATAAATGCAGTAGTTACAGCAAATCCCCAGACAAACACACTGTCGAAAAGACATGTAATCAGTGTTTTTCCGCCGCTTCTGATTGTAAAATAACATCCGTGAAGACATGCATGAATCGGCATAAAGCAGGCAACAATCAGAATAAATTTTGAGGCAAGTTCACGCACTTCATTTTCAGTATTATAAATTGCAGGGAACGCATTTCTGCACATAGCCATTAAGAATCCCACCAGAACACAAACACTCATGGAAATAAAAATCATTTTTGGAACTGTAGATTTTGCCTCATCATTTTTACGCGCGCCAAGAAGCTGTCCAATAATAATCGAAATACTTTCACCAATCGCAAAATAAAATACGTTGAAGAAATTTGTAATTGTATTTGTAATACTCAAGGCACCTACAACATAAAGACCTTTTAATGAATAGCGCTGATCAAGCATAGTTAGCCCAAAAGCCCACATTGTTTCATTCATTGCAAGAGGCGCACCTTTTTTAATTATCTCTTTCATCAAACTGACCGGAATCCTGAGAGTTTTTAAAGCACCTTCAATAAACATACATCGTACTTTATGTGTATGAGTCCACAACACATTGACTGCTGCATCAACGAAGCGGGCACAGACAGTTGCAATTGCAGCTCCTTCAACACCAAAACCCGCACCCCAGATTTTTATATTCAGACCCAAAATATGAACAACACGCGTATTAAAAATCAAAAGATAATTTAAAATCAAATTTACAATAACTGCAGCGATACTTGCACGCATCGGCACAGAAGTTTCACCTATGTCGCGGAGAGTATTTGCATAGATAAAAGAAAATGAAAGCGGAACAAGACCGATGAGATTTATTAAAAGATATTTTTTCCCGTAAAACATCGTTCGTTCAGCATTACCGATATTATCTGATTCGTGAATAAATTTTTCTATTAAGCACGCACCTTTAAAATAAAAAAATGAAATTGCCGTAATTGAAATTATTCCCACAAGAATGATTTTTGCACGGAATGTATTTCTAACTCCCTCATGATCACCTTTGCCAAAATATTGAGCTGTAAAAATTCCCGCGCCGCAGACAGAACCCCACACACAAAGAATGAACACAAACATCAGTCTATTAACGATTGCAACGGCATTCATCTGATCTGTACCAACCTGACCGACCATGATGTTATCCAGAAGCTGCACAAAATTTGAAATTGAATTCTGAATGATTATTGGAAACGCAATAACAAAAACTTTTTTATAAAAATCCCTGTCGCCGATAAATTTTGATCTGAACAAATTTAACATAACTCTTTAAGTTTAATGGAAAAAGAAAAACAAAAAAAGGCACTTCGGTGAGTAGAAATGCCTTAAAAATAAAAATTTAAAACTAAATCTTATGGAATCGGAAGTGCAGCTTTTATTTTAATCATCAGACATTTTTCCCCAAAAGCCGCTGTACTTCAATTTTTGCAGACTTCAATTATTAGCGCAATCAACGCCTTTTTTCTTACTGAGTTCATTTTTAAATTCCTTCTTTAGATTCTATCTTAATCCCTGTCAGAGCAACCTGATCTCCAGAGAGTGCAACATAAACTTCTTCTGTTTCTATGTTGATTTGTGTGACGTTTTTGATTGATATTCCAGCGTTTTCTGTATAGGAGATAATCTTATTGCCGTTTCTTTCAAATCTGATTGTACAGTCATAGCCCTGTTTATTGTAATCTTTCCATGAATCCCATCCATTAAAATCATGTTTGTCTACAATCAACTCGTTCTCTGCTATACCTTCACATTCCCAATACTCACCATCTAATCTAACTAAAGAGAATTCATTATAGTTACTGCCAAATACTTTAGCATCATCAGATGAAAAAATAGCGTACGATGGACAATGCCATACAAGTCGTGCAGTTGGAAGACTCTTGGTATGGAAGTTGATTTTCATTCCGTTCCTGATTGGTATTCCAGCTGTTGATTCAGTGCGGTGTCCGTCTACCTGAAGATTTGGAATATCCCCAGCAGGAGAATCAATGAAACTAATTTCTTCAGCAATTCTATGAATAAAATTATTCTCAACTTCCTTTTCGCTTCTTTCTATTCTTATATTACTTATGTGACAGTGTGTACCTGTAAGACCAATATAAGCATATCTTGTACTGTCAGGCAAAGCAGCAATAATCTGATGTGTATCTTTTGCGTTTATAATATCTATCTGAATGTGGTCCTTAACTTTAACAGCCTTGATTATATATTCATCAACTGCAAGATTCTCATCTCCTGCGCCTAAAGATCGAACTTCAGTTTTTCTTACTCCAGGAGCATCTAACTTACCGTTAAATCCGATTTCACAATATTCGTAATACAAAAGACTTTTTATTTTATCCTCTTTATCATGGAATCTTCCGTCAAGAGAATCAAAAATAATCATGGACGACACCATATTATTAGCATTCTTTTTGTCAGCACCAACCCTGCAGCGCACAACAACAGGATTGCGGTTAATCGGAATACCTTCATACACATTTTCACGATGCTTTTCTGAAATCAGTTCACTCTGCTGATCATATATGACTTCAGCACGATCCTTCATCTCATATTCTGAATCAAGATCAATCAAATGAAGCATGATAGATGCAAACTGAGGATCAAATTGTGTACCTGTTCCTTCTATAAGCTCTTCACGAACCTTTACCTGTGGCAAAGCATTACGGTAACTTCTTTTTGACGTCATGGCATCATAAGAATCAGCCACCGCCATAATACGGGCAATTTCTGGTATATCAGAACCTTTAAGCCCCATAGGATATCCCTTACCGTCATAACGTTCATGATGATAATGTGCACCCAGACTGATATACGGGAATTCTGTAATACTCTGCAAAATCTGTTTTCCCAGCACCGGATGCTGCTTAATGATTGCATATTCTTCATCCGTAAGTTTACTATCCTTATTGATAATATCTTCTGGAATGCCAATTTTTCCTACATCATGAAGAAGTGCGGCATAAAATATCTCTTCACATTCCCTTGGACTCTTACCCGCTTCCCTTGCTATCATTCTTGAATACAAAGCCACTCTGGAAGAATGACCATGTGTATATTTATCTTTTGCTTCAATTGCTCCTACAAGAGCCATGGCTGTCTGCTCAAAAAGGCGCTGTGAATTTCTGTTTTTTTCTTCCTTTTTAAGTATATTTATATAGAAAGTTATAATCACATACAAAACAAAGCTTACAATAAACAGGCCCGCTATTGAATCAAAATAATTACCGCCTCTTGAATAATCAATTATAAGACCCGGATAATAATACCCCACAATCCAGCAAGTGATCAAAACTAGACTTTCACAGCCAAGCATAATAAACTTGAATTTACCCTCAAGTACCATCGCAATATACATGGTACCTAAAAGCAGCCAGACAGGCGTACCACTTTCTACTCCCCCGTTAGAAAAAAAAATGGCAGGAAGAAATACAAATATAAGTATGACAGATATTACAACACTTGCATTTTTTATATGATTCTTTTTGAAGACATAAATAAAGTATATAGTAAATATAATTGCTCCAACAATTGTTGCGATTGTTGAAAATAAAGGCTCGCTCATTATCAGCCCGGCAGGAATAGCCAGATATAGAGCAACAAGCATAACGGCTGAAAATAAAACAAATGTTCTCTGCTTAATATCAATAGATGAGTCTGATACGTATTTTTCCATAAATCTACAGAAACGTTTTATTCTTTTAAGCATTGTGCAGGTACCCTCAAAACTATCTTTTAATTATAAAATTGGCTTCCAGTCGTCTTGCGCCAATTTTATTATATATATAAAACTTAAATTAAAATTCTGACTACTTAAAAAGTTTTACATCTTCGTTATAATCTTCAATCCAGTATTTTTTTATGACTGTTTTTTTTACGTATTTATCTTTGAGTTCGCACAGAATTGCGTAATGCAGTGTGTTTCTGTGAAGTTCAAACGCTTCTTCGTTTTCCCACTTTTCAAAAATACAAACTTCATTTTCTTTATCGTGAGGCATGAAAAATTCATATTCAATATTTCCAAATTCCGAGCGAGACATTTCGCAGATATTATTATCTCTAAATTTCTGATAAAAATCTTTTCGAGTTCTATTTTTTAAGTGATATTTAACCTGAACAAACAGATTTTTCATTTTGCCCCCTTATAAACACTACATTTACAGCGTTGTCTACAAATAATGATTAATATTATAACACTAAAATAAAAAAAAGCGCCTCCCTTTTACTGGAAGCGCTTCTTATTTAATACAATTTTTTTATGTAATTTTTTACATTATGCGTAGATTGGTCTAACGTTGATTACGCCTTCTGTCTTTGAAAGTTCATCAATTGTTGACTGTTCAACCTTACTGTCTACGTCGATCATACAGTAAGCAATGTCACCGCGGTTCTGATCAACCATTCCGCCGATGTTGAGTTTTGCTCCACCAAGTACAGATGTAAACTGAGCAATCATATTTGGAATGTTCTTGTGGCTGATACAAAGACGTGTTCCACCAGCAGGGATTTCTGTATCCATCTTGCATTTTGGATAATTTACGCTGTTCTTAATTGCACCAGTTTCAAGGAAGTCACGAAGCTGTTTAACTGCCATAACTGCACAGTTATCTTCTGCTTCCGGAGTAGATGCTCCAAGGTGTGGCATACAGATTACTTTGTCATTGTTCAAAAGTTCTTCTGCTGCAAAGTCTGTTACCATGCATGAAATCTTTCCGCTGTTGAGGGCTGCAAGTACGTCTTCATTGTTTACAAGACCACCACGAGCAATGTTGATGATGCGAACACCGTCTTTCATAGTCTTGATTGTTGAAGCACAGATAAGTCCCTTTGTATCTGGAGTTTCTGGAACATGAACTGTTATATAATCTGCCTTTGCAAAGAGTGTATCAAGAGTTTCTGCATGCTTAACTTCTGATTTAAGGCTCCATGCTGCATCAACTGAAAGGAACGGATCATAACCGATTACGTTCATTCCAAGTTCAATTGCTGTGTTTGCAACCATTGCACCGATTGCACCAAGTCCGATTACACCAAGAGTCTTTCCCTTGATTTCCTGACCAATGTAATTTTTCTTTCCCTTTTCTGCAAGTGGAGCAATTTCTGCACCTTTTCCAGAAAGTGTGTTTACCCAGTGGTTTGCTGCAATAACAGGACGGCTTGCCATAAGAAGACCGAGGATTACAAGTTCCTTAACGGCATTTGCGTTTGCACCAGGAGTATTGAAAACTACAACACCCTTCTGTGCAAGTTCTTTAACTGGAATGTTATTTACGCCGGCACCTGCACGAGCAACAGCTTTAACTGTAGGGTCAAGTTCCATTGAAAGCATGTCATGTGAACGTACAAGGATTGCATCCGGCTTCATGATTTCTGAAGCGATTTCATAATCGTCACGTGGGAAATTATCAAGTCCAACTGCTGAAATACGGTCTAAAGTTTGAATTTTGTACATATATAATTGGAAAAATTAAAATAAATGCGAGCAGTGCACAGCATTCATTTTAATTTTTTCCTTCCTCCATAATTTTTTAGTTGTTTTTAGCAAAATCTTCCATAAACTTAACGAGAGCCTTAACTCCGTCAAATGTCATGGCGTTGTAAATTGAAGCGCGCATTCCACCTACAAGTCTATGTCCCTTAAGGTTTACAAGACCAGCTGCTTCTGCTTCCTTTACGAACTTGCTGTTGATTGCCTTTTCTTTAGCCTGTGCTTCTTCACTTCCGTCATTCTTTGAATACTTTGTGAGGAATGGAACGTTCATCAAAGAGCGGCTTCCCTTTTCTGCTGTTGCAAAATAGAAATCAGACTTATCAAGATAATCATAAAGATAATTTGCCTTTTCTACGTTGCGCTTGTTGATTCCTGCTGCACCGCCGTTCTTTTCAATCCAGTTAAGAACCTTGTCGAGAACGTAGATTGTGTAGCAAGGTGGTGTATTGTACATAGAACCATTTTCGCTGTGTGTCTTGTACATACTCATTGTTGGTGTTCCAGGAAGACATTTTTCTGGTTCAGGAATAAGATCTTCACGGATGATTACGAGAGTTACACCTGCTGGAGCGAGGTTCTTCTGTGCACCTGCAAAAATGAGACCAAATTTTGAAACGTCAATTTCTTCTGAAAGAATACATGAAGAAAGGTCTGCAACAAGTGGAATATTTCCTGTATCAGGGATGTATTCGTAGTGTGTTCCCATGATTGTGTTGTTGAAACAGATGTAAACATAGTCATAATCACCAGTTACTTTTTCAACACGTGGAATATATGAATAATTCTTGTCTTTTGAAGAAGCAATTACATCAACTTCAACACCAAGGTGCTTTGCTTCTGCAGCAGCTTTTTTTGCCCATACACCAGTTTCGATATAAGCAGCCTTTTTCTTGTTGATTCCAAGATTCTGTGCAACCATTGCAAACTGAGTAGATCCACCACCCTGAAGGAACAATACCTTGTAATTTGAAGGAACATTCATGAGCTTTCTAACCTGAGCTTCTGCATGTTCGATGATTGGTTCAAATGCTGATGAGCGGTGGCTCATTTCCATTACGCTCTGTCCTGTTCCGTTACAGTCCAGCATTTCAGCAGCGCATTCTTTAAGAACTTCTTCCGGTAAGCAAGAAGGACCTGCACTAAAATTGTAAACTCTAGCCATCGTTTTACCCCTTAAAATTGATTTACTGTGACATTTTTCACAGTATTTTTTGTTGATAATTTCAATTCTAGAGATTTTTTTTCACTTGGTCTTGAGAATTTTTACCGAATTTTACAAATTCGCCCCGGAATTCAGCGAATTTAAGCAAATTTATCATTTTGTGTGATTTTTTTCACGTAATTTTCAGGCTTTAAGCTGATACAATGCCGTCAGCAAACTTACATTTTCAACTTTGACTTCTTCAGGAACAGAAAGAACACACGGTGTATAATTCACAATTCCCTTTATTCCGCTTTCAACAAGAAGATTAGCCATATCCTGAGCCTCAAAAGATTCAACAGTCAAAAGCGCATACGAAATTTTTTCTTCCTGAATAATCTGCTTCATTTTTGGAGTCGGATGAAGAGGAAATGAAGAACTTAAAACTTCAGTTTTATTCACACTTGAATCAAAACCTGCAACAATTTTAAACGGCGAATCATACAGTTCATTCGTATCAAGAAAACGCTGCCCCATCTTTCCAAGACCAACAATACAACACTTAACTTCTTTATCTTTAAAATCGTAAAGCTGATTTACAAGTGCTTCCTTCAACTCAGCAACTTTATATCCGTTTGTTGCACCGCATTTTACATCGATATTAAGAATATCCCTTCTAACAACTGCACTACTCCACCCTGTAAGCTGCTGGATTTTCTGAGAGGTAATCGTTTTTTCGCTATAGTCAGAAAGAAGCCGTTCCAAAAGAACAAGACGTCTTTTTGAGCCTTCCGGAATACTCATGGCATCATTCTACAGAATTTTAATTTTTTTTTAAACTTTTTTTGCTGCGAACTGAATTTTTTTGCATGTTTTCGGTTAATAAAAGGTATGAATATGAAAATAAAAAAATTACTTATTAACCTTTGTACCGTGTTTTTCCTTTCGTGCCAGATTGGAAATTTTATGGAAGAAAAAGCTGAAAATTCCTCAAACCTGAAAATTGCGTGCTGGAATGTTCAGACTTTCTTTGACGCAAACACAGACGGAGATGAATATTATGAATTCAAAAAATCTTCCGCGTGGGGAATCGATGCTTATGAAAGAAGGCTCAAAAAACTGTGTTCAGCAATTAAATCAATTGATGCTGATGTCTTTATTATGGAAGAAATTGAAAATGAAAAAATTCTTCTGGATATAAACAATTTTCTTGCCGGCGAATGGAACACAAAAAAAACATATCCGTATGCGTGCTTTGCAAAAAATGAAGGCAGCAGTATCGGGTGTGCGGTGATTTCCAGAGTACCGCTTAAAAATCTTACAGTTCATTCCCTGGACATAAGATCCGAAAATTCAAAGCTTCCGTCAGTCAGGCCGATTATGCAATTAACTGTATGCGCAAAAAAAGAATTCGTGCTTCTTGTAAATCACTGGAAAAGCAAAAGCGGAGGAGAAGCAGCTACAGAAATCTGGAGAAACAGACAGGAAGGCCTTCTCCAAAAAATTGTAGAATCTCTTGAATCAAAAACCGACCAGATACTGATTGCAGGTGATTTTAACAGGGATATTCACGATTTTTACAGTCCTCAGGAAAACAGCGGAAATATTCTTCTGCGCAAATGGATTGATGGAAAACTTATAAAAGACGGAACTCTTGTAAAATCAGCGTGGTACCTTGATGGAGAAAAAATCATTGAGCCTGGAAGCTACTATTTCAACGGGGAATGGTCCAGAATCGACAATATTTTTACTGCAGGAAATTTAAAACTGAAAACCTTTTATCCTGAAACGGACGGTCCCTGGTGCAACAGTTCAACCTTTATTCCACAAAAATACATCATGCGCACAGGAAGCGGCTACAGTGATCATCTTCCATTGTTTTGTATTGTGAGCTTGTAACGAAGCAAAATATATACAATTTTTACTTTTAAATTTATAATTATAGAAAGACTTAACTTCGAGGTGAAAAATGGCTGACATCAGCAGAAAAATAACAAGCAAATCTCTCAAATTAAAGAGAAAGGCTGCAATTAAAACAATAAAAGCTCAGGCTAAAGAAAAAATCCGCCAGGTAAAAATGGAATATACCAGCGACTCAGATAAGGCAAAGCTTCGTGCAGCAGAAAAAGAACACAAGAAAGAGCTCCAGCTTCAGAAAGCAAACGCACGCCTTTCATACAACACAAGACAGCCGCGTCCTTTCACTCTTGGAGAAGAAATCTTCAATTCAATCAGCCACGGTATTGGTGCCGGACTGAGTGTTGCCGCAATTGTTCTGCTTGCAATTCAGGCTTATTACCATGCACCATGCGCAAAATCAACTTATGTTGCAAGCTTCTCAATTTTTGGCGCTTCACTTTTCATTTTGTTTCTGATGTCTACTTTGTATCATGCAATTTCATCTCTTGGTGCAAAAAAGATTTTTTCAATTTTAAATCACGACACAATTTATATTTTCCTTGCAGCAATTTATACGCCGTTCATTCTTACTCAGTTCAAACTCCCGAATCCTGCAGGCATCTGTGGACTCGTGTGGGGAATCTGCGGAGGATGCATAATTCTTTATTCAATATTTGGTGCAAAACTCAGAGTATTGTCTTTCCTTTCATACGTAACCTTCGGCTGGCTCTTTTTTGGAATTACATTCAGCCCAATTGGAGATAATATCAACGAACTTTCAAAAAAACTTCTTGCAACAGCTGCAGTAATTTATTCTGCTGGCAGCGGATTATTCCTTCTTAAAACTCACAAATGGATGCACAGTGTTTTCCACTTGTGTTCCCTCGCAGCAAGCATTTTGATGTTCTTCAGCGTTTACTATCTTGCAGGCTAATATGAGTGAAGAAAGAATTAATAAAATAGAAATTAAACTTGCCTACATGGAAGATTTTATAAATCAAATTCAACAGGTCTGCGTTGAGAATTCAAAAACGATTGAAACTCTCCGCGCAGAAAACCGGCTGATGGCTCAAAAAATTAAAGACATGTCAGAGCAAATGGAAGGAGACATTCCAAACAGAAGGCCTCCTCATTACTAGAAAAAACTACAGTCAACAGCGGCAATTATTCTTCATAAAATCTGAAGTCATTTTTGCCGTTCTGTTTAACCTGATAAAGAGCATGGTCTGCATTTTTGAAAAGCTCTTCATATGAAGCACCGTTTTCAGGATAAACAGCAATTCCTATACTTGCACTTACACTGACTTTCAGTTCACCGTTAGAATAATCTTCCCTAAGGGCACGCTTCAAATCATTAGCCTTTGCAGTTATAACCTTCAAAATGCTTTCCCTCGTTAAAGCACTATTAAACCGCATCAAAACACAGAATTCATCGCCACCAAAACGACTTAAATAATCCTTGTCAGAGAAAATAAGCGAAAGTTTTTTTGCAGCATCTTTAATTGCAAGATCCCCGGTCATATGTCCAAGCTTATCGTTTACATCTTTAAAATTATCAAGGTCAATGATGATAAGTGCACTCTTCTGATCACGGCCGTCTTTTTCAAGATATTCACAAACCTTATGCTGCATTGCAGATTTATTCAAAAGATAAGAAAGTCTGTCTCTCTCTGCAATATTTCTAAGCTCCTGTTCATGAAGCACCTGACTGTTTACATTTGTTATACTTCCAATGAACTGAGTTACATTTCCTTCTTTTGTTAAAATTGCTGAGCCTGTCATCTTAACCCAGAAATAGCTTTCATTAAAATCTTTGTAGCGGAATTCTGATGAAAATGAAATTCCGTTGTTCATTAAAGCTTCCCTCAATCGATCAAAAACGCCCTTATCATCAGGATGAACACGTGAAAAATATTCAGTGCGTATAAAATCAATCGGGAATGATTTTCGGTTTGTTCCTAAAATAAAATGTGTATCCCCAGAAAATGAAATAATCTGCTTTTGCAAATCATATTCAAAAATAAGTGTCTGTGCCTGATTCGTTGCAATTGTAAGTCGCTCATTATCTTTTTTAATCGTTATGTTTCGTTTTGCAATAACATAAATAATCATTATGAAAATAATTACAACCGCCGTAACTGCCGCAAGAAGAACAAAAACAAGGCCGTTAATTTTACTCTGCTGATTATAAATATATGAATATGGAAGTGCTGAAATTATGTACCAGTTGTTGATTTTTATAGGTGCGTAAGAAAATATTTTTTTACCTTCAACACCGTTCAAATCAATATAGCCGGACTTCTTCTTAAGCATATCAAGCTTCAAATCATTCAGGCTTAAATTTTCATTTTGTGAAGATCGTTTTATGTAACTAAAGAAATCAATATTATAAAGCGGATTTGATTTGTCTTTATTCTGCAGAATGATATTACCGTCATTTGTAATCAGATAAAAATAACTTTGCCCAGAATAAATCGGAATTGAAAAAAGCTGAAGCATAATGTCATAAGAGAAAAATCCCGCAATCACACCTTTAGAACCATTTTTTGCCTTAAAAGGATAAGTAATTACAAGACACGGCTGAAGATGCTCATCCAGTTCAATTGAGTTTGCAATCTGACTTTCGTTGCGAGCAAGTGCCGTATAAAAATAATCCTTATTGCGCATATTCGGAAGCATTTTGCCTGAAAAATCAAATGCCGTTCCGTGTTCATTTACAATCGCAAGCTTTAAAAAATCCCCGGTTTCATTAACAGCTTTTGCTTTTTCTTTTAACATCGACAGATCATTTAAATCCGTTTCAGAAAACAAATTCGACTGTGCTTCAAGACATTTTATCTGATCACTTATTTTATTTTGAAGACTTTCCGCATAAAGATCCTGTGTTTCTGCAACATTCTGCAGTGTCATATCAAAAAGAAAATTCGTCATTTTACTCTGAAAGACGATTAAAAACGAAATAATTAAAAATAACATTACGACAATTGCTGCTGCCGTAGAAATAGTTCTTATGAGGTTTTCTTTTTTCATACGGAAAATGTTAATTCCAAAAGCTTCAAAAATAAAGTTTTTAAGTGTTTTTTAATGATTTAATACAGATAATTTAAAAATTAAAAATTTGCTTTAAAATATAGAACATGAAAAGATTTTTAAAAATTTCACTTTTTACATTACTTTCAATTTTTGCCATCGGCTGTAAAAATAAAAAAAATAATCAGGGGCCTGTTTCTGTAAATATTGCAATTCAGCCGTCTGCAGCCTTTATCCCGATGTACATTGTCCGATACGAAGGCCTGCTTGAAAAATCTTTTAAAGACAAGAAGATAAATGTTGTGTGGCAGGATTTTCAGTCTGGGCCTCCAATAAATCAGTCTCTTTCTGCACAGATGAGCGACATAGGTTTGATTGGTGACGTACCGACTGTAAGCGTTTTGTCCGGCTCAATCCCGATGAAAATTGTTGGTGTTCCTGCCAGTGGTGCTGATGCTTATGCAATGCTTGCCCGCGCTGATGATAAAACTTTTAATTCTTCCGCTGACATGAAAGGCAAGAAAATTGCAACAGTCTTTGGTTCAACAGGTCATAATTTTACAACAAAGCTTCTGGAAAAAAATAATCTTTCTTTTTCAGATATTGAATTTATAAGTATTTCCGCTGATGAAGCAGAAGATGCCCTGCGCTCTAATTTCTGTGATGCAATTGTGATTTGGGAACCAAATGTTACAAGACTCATCGACAGAGGGTTTGCAAAAATTGTTGCTTCAGGAAGTGAAACTGATTTACGCGGAACAAATGCCTTTGTTGTTCGTGCGGAATATCTTATTAAACACAGAGAAGTGATTGAAGAAGTTTTAAAGCAGTATGCAAATGCCGTAAAAATGATAGACACACTCGATGAATCGACTTTGCAGAAGCTTTCGATTGCACTAAAAATTACACCGGATCAGATTAAATCGATTTCAAAAAAATATAATTTTTCAGTGTCAGTTTCTGAAGCAGATAAAAATTCACTTCAGGATACAGTACGCTTCTTAGTAGAAATTGAAAATCTTCCTGCAGTTTATAATGTCTCATCAAAAATAGACAACGTGTTTAATTAGAATTTGATTTAAACCTGATTCGCGAATTACCATTAAAAATCTATAAAAATTGACGCGAAGGAATTTTGAAAGGGCCGAAAACATTCTGTTTGTTGTTGTCGCAAAGCGACAAAGTAAATAGTTCCTTTACAACAAACAGCATTTAGATGCGATAGCATCGGTTTTGGAACTTTCAAAATGACTGGAAGTCAATTTTTATTGTCTATTCTATGCAAATAAAGTAAAATCATATAATAAAAAAAATTTTGAGGTCTATATGATTTTTTCACCGGTAGAAATTGAAGAAACAGTAAACATGTTCATGCGCCACAAGCTGGATGTTCGCTGTGTTACTATGGGTATTTCCCTTCTTGACTGTGCAGACAGCGATATGAAGCGTTCCTGCGACAAAATTTATGACAAAATCATGCACAAAGCAGCAAATCTTGTTAAGGTCGGGCAGGACATTGAAAAAGAATACGGTGTTCCTATCATCAACAAGCGTATTTCTGTAACACCTATAGCTCTTGTTGCCGGTGCAAGCGGTGCTAAATCTTATGTTGATTACTGCAAAACTCTGGACAAATGTGCAAAAGAACTCGGTGTAAATTTTCTCGGCGGATTCAGTGCTCTTGTTCAAAAAGGAATCACTCCTGCAGATAAAATCCTGATGGAATCAATTCCGGAAGCACTTGCTTCTACAAATTATGTTTGCTCATCTGTTAATGTTGGATCTACAAAAAGCGGAATCAACATGGACGCAGTTAAAATCATGGGTGAAGTAATTAAAAAGACTTCAGAAGTTTCAAAAGATTGTGAATGTAACGGATGTGCAAAGCTCGTTGTATTCTGCAATGCCCCTGAAGACAATCCGTTTATGGCAGGAGCTTTCCACGGACCTGGAGAAGCAGACAGCGTAATCAACGTTGGTGTTTCAGGTCCTGGTGTTATCCTTGCCGCTGCACGTGAATTCAAAGGAAAGCCTCTTAATGAGCTTGCAGACGGAATTAAAAAGATGGCATTCAAAATTACCAGAATGGGACAGATGGTTGGTTCAGAAGCTGCAAAAAGACTTGGCGTAAACTTTGGTATTCTTGACCTTTCACTTGCACCAACTCCTGCTGTAGGAGATTCAGTTGCACGAATCATCGAAGAAATGGGTATTGAAGGTTGTGGCGGCCCGGGAACTACTGCTGCACTCGCAATGCTTACAGACATGGTAAAAAAAGGCGGCGTAATGGCTTCTACAAATGTCGGGGGACTTTCTGGTGCATTTATTCCTGTTTCAGAAGACGAAGGAATGATCAACGCGGTAAAAACAGGCTCAATCTGTCTTGAAAAACTTGAAGCAATGACAACAGTCTGTTCAGTAGGTCTTGATATGATTGCAATTCCTGGAGACACACCTGCAACTTCAATTTCCGGAATCATGGCTGATGAATTTGCAATCGGTATGGTAAACAGCAAGACAACAGCAGTCAGAATTATTCCGGCTCCTGGAAAGAAAGAAGGTGAATGGGTTGAATTCGGCGGACTTCTTGGTGGAATGCCTTGCATGAAAGTAAGCTCATTCGGCTGTGCAGACTTCATCAACAGAGGCGGAAGAATCCCTGCACCAATCCACTCTTTCAGAAACTAATTATACTTTACAGATAAAATTTAAAGTCCTTTGGAGAAATCTAAAGGACTTTTTTTATACACAGCAAATTATTCAATTCAAATAAATTGCTATTTGTGGGAACAGACACCTGCGTTTTTTGGTAAAAAGAAAGCGCTAGATGCGGGGAGGAAAACTTCACATTCTAGTTTTCATTTTTAACGCTTCATCACGCTCAAAAAGTATTGTATCCACTGTTTGCTGAATTATGTTATCAAATTCTTCACATGAAAATATTATTCCATTTAAATCTTTTATTTTCATTCCACCAACAGATCTGTAGCCTATAAGGCTAACTCTTGTTTTATCTCTAAACATAAGAACATTACTGCCATCATTAAACGCCATTTCAGTTTTATATACAAAATCATAAAAATATTCATGCAGATTTTTATAATTTAATCCAAGAAAAAGTTTTCCATCTGTTTCTTTATCAGATAACTGTTCAAATATCAAATGATAATTATCAACGATTTCCTGATCTGAATATTTTTCAAAAAAACTCTTACTAAGTTTTTTTTCTTCAATTAATTTTTTCAATTCAACAACGATAAGATAAAAGTAAGTTGTCCCTGTTCCTTCAATACCATAAGAACAACCATTTACAAACATTCTGAATGCGCCCCAAGCAATCCAATCATTATCAAAAAACTCATCAAATGAAAGTTCAATTGCAAATTTATTTTTATCACCAATCAGCATTATCAAAATCCAAAATTCTTTTCTACGTATGTATTATACACAGTTTCTGTAGGAATCAATAAATCCTTACTTTCTATATCAACTCCTAAACGCTTACAAAAAGAATTTAATTTTTCATAATTAAATTTTTTTGTAGCACCATGCTCATTATAATAATCTCCCGCTTCGAAAAACTGAGGCTCTCCTTTATTAAAAAAAGACCAGCGTTCCCCATCCTTTATACTATAAATAATGCGTTTTTTATTTCCATCAAAATAATACAACATATATGCTGGAAACATGCTTTCTGAATCAGCAAAAACATAAAGTCCTTTATACCCATATTTTGCACAGGTAAACTCAATATTTGTAATCCAATTATCTGAAAGATTATTTATATAAACTACAAAAGAATCTTTCTGACGAAATAAATATCCTTCATAATTTTTTAAACCAGCAACTTTATTTAAACGTTTTATATCATCCTTTTTTATTTCTTCATGAGTAAAATGAATATCTAAATTTGAGAACTTTGATAAATCGAATAGTTCATTAGTACAAAAAGAATGAACATCTTTTACATCAAAAAATAAACCAAAACTTAAAAACATTTTCCCTCTCTAAATCAACCAATCTTTCTATAATTTTTTATTAACAAGACAAATCATTTTTGAAACTAAATTTACAGGAATAAGAATAGCCGTCAAAAAGAAAATAAAATAGTAATAAAAACACAAAGAAAGATTGGTTGATTTAGAGAGGGAAAATGTTTTTAAGTTTTGGTTTATTTTTTGATGTAAAAGATGTTCATTCTTTTTGTACTAATGAACTATTCGATTTATCAAAGTTC
>JAILEY010000006.1 GCA_024687165.1 Treponema sp. | reverse complement strand
ACCAGTCATTGGTCAGGATACAGATATTCCTGCTCCAGACGTTAATACAAACGCACAGACAATGGCATGGGTTCTTGATACATACAGTCAGCTTCAGGGAAAGCCTTGTCCTGGAGTTGTTACAGGTAAACCGATTGAACTCGGCGGATCTAAAGGAAGAAATTCTGCAACAGGCCGAGGAGTTTATTTTGCAACAAAGCTTCTTCTTGAAAGTGAAGGACGCTACCTTGACGGAATAAAAGTTGCAATTCAGGGGATGGGAAATGTTGGTGCAAATGCCGCAAGAATTTTCTATCACCGTGGAATAAAAATTGTTGCAGTAAGCGACATTGATGGCGGATTGTACTGCGCAGATGGATTGCCTATTCAGCATATTTCACAGCATCTGAAAAAAGGTGGATCTCTCAAGGATTACAATGTAAGCGGAGTTTCGCACATTACGAACGAAGAACTTCTTACATGTGACTGTGACGTTTTGATTCCGGCAGCTCTTGAAAATCAGATTACAAAAGAAATTGCAGAGAAGGTAAAATGTTCATATGTGATTGAAGCAGCAAATGGACCTACTTCTAAAGAAGCTGATGAAATTCTTGAACAGCGTGGAATACTTGTTGTGCCTGATATTTTTGCAAATTCCGGTGGAGTTGTAGTTTCATATTTTGAATGGGTTCAGAATATTCAGGAACTTACATGGAACAGAGAGAAAATCTGTCAGATGCTTGAACAGCTGATGACAAAATCCTTTGGAGAAATTCAGGTTATCCGTGAAGAATGCAAGTGCAACTTCAGAATGGCTGCATACATACTGGCCCTTAGAAAGCTGCTGCATGCTGAGGAAATGAAAGGAATCTTCCCTTAATCTGCTGATTGTAAAATTCAGAACATGTAAGATTTACTTCATTGACTTTAAACTTCATACATATTAGTTTACTGAAACGACAAAGGAGTCGGACTCATTCCCGTGAGCCCGACTTTTTTTTACGCAGATTTTATCTGCTGGAGGAAGCTATGACTGAAGAAATCAACTATGTGTTGAAACCGACTCAGCCGTATTTTATTTATGACACATTCAACATCCAGCAGGAAAATTATCTGAAGGACGGAATAAGTCATTTTTATCAGTTCAACACAATTAAAAATATATCGCCACGTGTAGTTCCTGATGCCTGCATTGATATGATATTTGAATATGATCCTGAACGTCCCGGACACATGCACTCTTATGTTGCTGGAACAAAACTTGAATACATGATAGACCCGCGTCTTTTTCACAAGGAAGTTTTTGGTGTCAGATTCATGCCGGGCAATCATCCTGAAATGATCAAGGCAACAATGAGGGACCTTCTTAACAAGAGATTAAATACGGAAGATGTTTTATATGGAGACAGGGATTGGCTTAATCTTATGGCTCAGGAAAAAAACTTCAAAGAGCGTATAAAGATTTTTATTGAATACTACACGAAGTTCGAAAAGAAAAAAATAAAGCTTTTTGGAAAGAATGAACTTCTTCAGGTTGTAAAGAAAATGGTCTACGAATCCAGCGGAAAAATCAAAATCCATGATCTTGAAGACCGAACGGGATATACAGAACGGTACATCAATAAAGTTTTCATTGAAGAAATGGGTTTTTCTCCAAAGGTGTTCTGCAAGATAATCCAGTTTCAGAAAGCGCTCGAAATGCTCAACTCTGGCCGTCCGGAAAATATGAAAAAAACTTCCGTTGAACTCGGTTACTACGACCAGAGTCAGTTCATCCACGACTTCACGAAATTCTGCGGAATCACACCGCTGAAATATCTGAAAATGCGTGAATCTCGAGAGTTACTGGAACAATCAAATTACTGAAGCACCATCTGGTCGTTTGTCATATCGCGCTTTTTAATCTCTTTGAACTTCTGTGCAAGATCATCAAGTGTAAGCTTCTGTTTTTCTTCGCCGCTTACATCGTAGATGATTTCGCCGCCGTCCATCATCAAAAGTCGGTTGCCATAGTCCAGCGCCTGCTGCATGTTGTGAGTTACCATCGACAGCAGGGGCTTTCGAATGGGGAAACAGGAATCAGATATGAGCTGGTTTCTAAAAGGTACGACTCAAAATTCCCTATTAGATATGAATCTGAGGGTATAAAAAAACTCCTTTCCGTCTTGAGCCTTATAATTGCCATGTATAATGACTCTTCAGTTCTTATTGCGATTGATGAGCTTGACGCAGGTGTTTTTGAGACGCTATTGGGAGCTTTGCTCCATACGATTGAGGAGACAGGAAAAGGACAGCTTATTTTTACATCCCACAATCTCCGCCCACTGGAAGTTCTGGATAAAAAGAATATTGTGTTTACAACTGCAAATCCTGACAACCGGTACATTCGCCTGAAGAATGTAAAAGACAGAAATAATTTGCGTGATATTTACATAAGAGCATTGAATCTTGGCGGACAAGATGAAGAACTTTCAACAGAAATGCACGAGGTCGATATTCGCAGGTCATTAAGAAAGGCAGGCAAATACTGAAAGAAAAGTTCTGCTTTTTATTGTTGAGGGACTTTCAGATAAAGTATCTTTCGAAGGTCAGTTTGTAAAATTCTTTTCCTCTTTTGATGTACAGGTTGCTGTTATGAGGTGCGATGTTACCACTGAAGTCTATTCTTCTGAAATCAAGTCATATTTGAACAGCAGGATAGAAGAATTTTGAAGCATTGAAAAAGTTAAGAAAACAGACATAAAAGGAATAGTTCAATCTTGTTGATACTGATGGAGCATTTGTATCGGAAGATTGTATAAAACAAAATACAACTGATGAAACAGAATATACAGACAAGGAAATCCTTGCAAAAAATCGGGAATCACTTATCGAACGAAACAAGAAGAAGTCTTTGGTATTGAAGAATCTGTGTTCAATGAGAACTCTTGCAGGGATAAATTACACGGTATATTTCCTATCCCGAACACTGGAACATGTTCTTCATAATAGAATTGAAAATTTAACTGATCAGGATAAAACGGAACTGTCTGAGGCATTTGATGATTTATACGCAGATGATCTGGAAGGATTTCTGGCTTTTATAGCAGATGAAGTCTTTGCCGTGAAAGGCGATTATAAGCAGACCTGGGATTTCATAAAACAAGATACAAATTCTTTGAAACGGTACAGCAATTTGCATCTTTTGTTTGAGAAAAAAGAAGACTAATCATTCAGTCCACATCATCCATTCCTGTGGTTCTGCATGAACCGCTTTTTAGCAGCTTTTGTATACCCGACAGTAAAGACGTTCACGTTGGTAAAACTGATATCCTCAAGGACTCCGGCGGCACATCTCATGGTGCTTCCGGTGTCATAATAGTCATCAAATATAATGATTTTAGCATCCCACCTGACATCCCGGAGCTTTTCTGTGTCAGGAACATAATAATGTACGTAATCCCGGTTCTTGGCCCGCTGAGTTTCGGGTATCGGATCAGTCGTATCAACAATTTCACAGGGAATAGCATCAGCGATATAGTTTAGGGACAGCTTTACGGACAGAGTCCGTGCAAGCTGCTCAACAGGCTGGATATCACGTTTTTTAGCCGGGGGAACCGCAATCAGAATTCCGCCTTCCAGAAACTCCCTGGCTTTATTGCTAGCCGCAATCTCAGAAACAATCGGCACTATCACAGAGTAATCATCAGAGTTTTTAAGCCGCCTGAGATATTCTGCTATCTTCGTTTTCTTGAAAATCAGCCTGTACGGAGTAGCAACGGTATTTTCCGTACACGCAAAGGCATAGCCTTTATGGAAATGTACTTCTTCTTCCCAGATTCTGATCATCAGCCCAAAATCCTTGCGATTCCTTTCGCTACCCTTTTCAGAGGCTCATCAAAATGACCGCCTTCATTCCATTCAAAAAACAGTTTTTCTACATTCGGGTCATCTTTTAGAATTTCCGCCTGTCTGCGGGTTCTGTCACCGACTGTTGCCATAACCTTGTTCTTTGTTTTTTCCTCACGGTCACCAAGGCTAATATAAATCTTGGACGAAGCCTTTATTCTATGTGTTGATACATATTCATCCCATTTATCAAACCACAAAGATGAAGAACAACATACCGCCCCATTGAACTTATCCGATTCATATAAAGCCCACAAAGAAAAAAGCCCTGCAAGAGAATAGCCCGTAAGAAAAGTCTCACTTCCCTGGAACTTTGATTTTATTTCTGGCAGAAACTCATCCTTCAGAAAACGTAATGTATCATTCCCCTTTCCCGAAAAAGAATCCTTCCCAAAGACAGCTGGAGCAGGCCAAGGAGAAAACTGAGCATTCCAGTCGGTTACATCAAAAACGACGAGTGAGAAATCCTTGTCCGTTAGAGCCTTCACTTCATCGAAAAGGCTTTCTGCAGTCTCCCCGTGGCTCATATCTAAGCCCCAGATGAAAACAGGTGCATTTTCCGGGTTTTGAGTTGAAAGTACATTCATTGTTTTACAAACAGCCATATTTATATTTCTTTCAGGTACTCTGCCACATTCTTATATTCGATTCCGTTTGAAGCCATACCGGACTCGCCCTTGTACAGTACACAACGCCTGATGATTTTTCCGTACATCTTCTCAGTTTTTGCTATGTTATCTTCATTCAAAAGATGTTTTGCCTGTTCTTCTACGATTTCATCACTATGTTTGATTTCAAAGCATTCCACCTCACC